>JAEOSP010000151.1 GCA_016840305.1 Candidatus Hodarchaeota archaeon | reverse complement strand
GATTTAGCAAACACAATTTATTCCATGATAATTGTCAGTTTGATTATCAATCGTTATGTTCTGGTAATTGGACAAGTAGAGTATGGGATGAGTTATGGTGACGCTAGTTTCGTATTTGGAACTGTGGCAGCCGTTATGCAAGTTGTAACAGCGATAGGTATGCCAATAATGGGCGCTTTAAGTGATACTACAGGAAAAAGAAAACCATTTGTACTTGTCTTAACAGGTGTTATACTACTATTCGCAAGTCTTCTTGGTTTATTCCATAATATCTACATAGTACTGATTCTTTATGTAATAGCCAATATAGCTTACCAGTGGAGTCTTGCATTTTATGATGCAATGTTGCCTTTCATAGCAAATCCAAAAGATGCGGGAAAAGTAGGAGGATTCGGTGTAGCTTTCGGATATTTAGGGACTATAATATCTTTGTTAGTGATGTTTCCACTAATTATGAGATTTGGAGATGTAGTAAGTGATCCATTAGTAGGACCTTTAGATTATGGTTATACAGGAAATTGGTGGGTTTTTGTTATCCCGATGGCACTTTTCCTAGTATTTGGAATACCTTTGATATTTGTAAAGGAAAAACAGAAAAAAGCAAGAATTGGTGAACAGAAGAAAGTACTTAGAAAAACATTCAAGCAATTAGGTAGAACATTTGGTGAAATACGAAAACACCGTCAAATGTTTCTCTTCATAATAGGATACTTCTTTGTTGCAGATGTAGCAAATGTTATCGTTGCGTATATGACACCATTAGTAACAGATGCGCTTCAGATACAAGGAGCAGGTATTTCAACAGACATATTTGCAATAATTTTCATAATTATAGCGACTGTTGCAGCTGTAGTTTTTACATACTTTATTGGTAAATTTGCAGAAAGATTCGGGGCAAGAAACGCATTCTTCCTTGTTGGAGGATTATGGGCATTTGCTTTAGTCATAGCAATAATAGGTATTTTTGTTTGGGCACCTATAACAATCGGATTTAATTTCCCATTTATCATGATAATTTTGATGGGATGTTCAGCAGGTGTAGCTCTAGGAGGTACTTGGACAGCACAAAGAGTTATGGTAATGGAACTGGCACCAAAAGAGAAATTTGGGGAATATTTTGGTTTCTCAAAACTAAGTGGAAAGGTTTCCTCAGCATTAGGCCCATTTGTTTTCGGGATAATTCTAAAATTTCTAGTACCTTCAATCAGTTTCAAGGCTTACGGAGTAGCTGTAGCTGTAGTTGGTGGAGTAATGCTAATAGGCCTAGTAGTCATAGCCTTTGTTAAAACTGGTAGAACAGTAAAGGATTATGATATAGCTTCCTAAAATTAAAAGGAAAGAGTAATTTTCTTTTCCTTTTTTCTTTTCTATTTTTTCTAACCAAACTGTATGGATATTTTAGTTCAACTGCTAATTTTCTTTAGGAAGTGGATCAATAAGATAAAGTAATTCTAATCTTTCTCTTTTGAATTACACACAACAAGAGTTTTAATTTATCCATCTATATGATTAAGTGATGTCTGAAGGAAATTATGTTCCACAAGAAGTTCTTGAAAAAATGTCAGATCTTATCATAGGACGAAGTAAAGAACTTGAACTGATGGTTAGAGCCATTGAAAAAGACCTACCAATTATAATAGAAGGTCCTGTTGGAACAGGAAAAACAGAAATGGCAAAAGCATTGTCAACAAGTTTAGAGAGACCTTTCATAAGAGTAGATGGAGATGATAGTCTAACATCTATTAAATTGAAAGGTTGGTATGATCCTCCTCTAGTTTTAGAGAAGGGATTTTCACGAGAAACATTTATCGCAGGTCCTTTAACTGAAGCTATGGAAGAAGGAGGACTATTCTTTTACAACGAAGTAAATCGTGCACCTTCTGAAACTATCAATGCAGTATTAACAGCTTTAGATGAAAAATTAATCACAATTCCACAGTTAGGAGAGATTCAAGCAAAATCAGGTTTCATTCCTGTTTTTACTTATAACCCTCAAGATACTGTAGCAACTAATCCGTTACCTAAAGCATTCTATGACAGATGTATTTGGATCAATGTTAGTCATCAATCTTTGGATGAAATGATAGAAATTGTCAAGCTTC
>JAEOSP010000150.1 GCA_016840305.1 Candidatus Hodarchaeota archaeon | reverse complement strand
CATTAATTAAAGGAGATAGTTGGAATGCTACAATCAGACCGTCTGATGGTGAAGAATTCGGGATATTAACTAATTCTACCATAATTATCATTCAGAATACTCCCCCGCAGGCAACTAGTGTAGAAATCACGCCTAGTTCCCCTGTTACTACCTCTACATTGAGTGTTAGCTATACCTACTCGGATTATGATGGGGACAGTCAGAATACTGGTAATCGCCAGATACGCTGGTATAAAGATGGAACCCTACAAACCACACAAAATGATTCGTTGTCAATATCCTCTGATTTGACAAGTAAAGGTGAAGAATGGTACTATACACTCAGGGTTCATGATGGGACGAATTATTCTGGTTGGATTACTTCCACCAATGTAACGATTGCAAACAGTGTCCCATCAGCAACATCTGTCACAATAACTCCTGTTAGTCCTTTAACAATGGAAACATTAAATGCTAGTTATTACTATTCAGATGCAGACGAAGATTCTCAAACTGGTTCTCTAATTCGATGGTATAAAAACGGATTTCTCCAAGGTGCATTAAATGATTCAATAACTGTAGACTCTAGTTTAACTCTCAAAGGTGAGAATTGGTACTTTACTGTGGAACCCAGTGATGGAGAAGGCTATGGAACCTTGAAACAGGCTGGTACAATAATCATTGGAAATACTGCTCCAACTGCATCAAGTCTGCAAATAACTCCAAGTACTCCTCTAACTGGTGATAATCTTAATGCGAGCTTTCTATTTTCAGATGCTGATAATGACCTCAGTAGTGGAACACTCATCATTTGGTACAAGGACGGAATCCTCCAAGGTTCTCTGAATGGATCGACTGAAGTACAGGCAGGAAATACTTCAAAAGGCCAGGAATGGCACTTAAAGGTTCGTCCCTCTGATGGAACTGATGATGGAATCTGGTATAGTTGTCCTGTGAATGTAACTATAGGAAATACTGCTCCAACAGTTAATAATTTAGCAATTAACCCCACCTCTCCTGACTCCACAGATGATCTAACGGTAACGTATGATTATTTCGATGTGGATACTGATCTTGAAAGTAATCCAGAAATCCTTTGGTATATGAATGGTAGTTTACAAGGTCAACTTAATGATTCAGTCCTTATTCAATCAGGAAATTTAACGAAAGGGCAGATTTGGCATGTTAAAGTACGTGTTTTCGATGGAACGATCTATAGTACTTGGTTAGACCTCTTATCAAATACTACCATAAAAAATTCTCCCCCTACTGCATCTGATGTCCGTTTGAATGGATTTAATGGCCCTACTCAAATTAGTGATCATGATGATTTAGTAGGAAGTTATGTTTATTCAGATGCAGATAATGACGCTCAGGTTAATGCATCTAGAGAGATCTACTGGTATAAAAAAGGTCAAACTGAATCCACTTTTTCCTTACAACCTCTTCTCAACCATACGCTTACTGTTGGTTCAGAAAATACTATTATAGGAGATACTTGGTATTTTATTATTCGTGTATATGATGGTACAAACTACAGTTCAAGTGAAAGCTCACCTTCAGTAAGTATTGGGGTTCCTCCCAATACCCCCCCTGAAGCTCTATTTCTTAATATTACCCCTGCTTTACCAGTTATTACTGATAGTCTATTTATAAATTGGACATTTGTTGATTCTGACTCGGGCGACAATGAATCTGATTCCATGTATTATTGGTACCGTAACGGAATTCTTATGCCTAATTACAATGGACTTCAAACTCTTCCAGCATTTGCAACTGCTAAAGGTGAAATTTGGCACGTTAAGGTTCGTCCTCGTGACGGTATAGACTTTGGTCAACTAACAAGTGTTCCTTTAAACGTCACAATAGGCAATATCGCTCCAGAGGTAAATTCATTACAAATCACTCCAGCTTCTCCGTTAACGGAGAATGATTTATTGATAAGTTACATTTTTTCTGACATCGATGGAGATGGTGAATCTGGAAGCAATATCATCTGGTATTTGAATGGAGTACTCCAAGGATCTTTGAACGATTCAAACAGTATTTCAGCAGCTAATACAATGAAAGGCCAGCAATGGCACTTTAAAGTAAGGCCTTCAGATGGAACTGACTTTGGAGTATGGGTTGGTTGTCTCATTAATGTTTCAATTGGAAATTCTGAACCCTCTGCAAGTTCGTTATCAATTACGCCTACTGATCCAAAAACTGGAAATGATTTAACAGCTAGTTACGTTTTTACTGATCCTGATACTATTGCAGGGGATACAGAGGGTGTATCACTTATTCGATGGTTCAAGAATGGAATAGAGCAAATCATTTATGAAAATCTAACTATTGTTCCCTCCTCAGCTACTCAAAAGGGTGAAAATTGGTGGTTTGAGGTAACTCCGTTTGATGGGACTAATTATGGAAATGTAAAAATTTCCATTGTGAGAACCATCCAAAATACTGCTCCAACTGCTAGTACCTTGGTATTCAATCCATCTAATCCTAAAAAGAATGTAGATCTGATCGTTTCCTATGTGTATAATGATATTGATAGTGATTTGGAAACTGGTACCATAATTAGATGGTTTAGAAATGGTGTACCTCAAGTAACTTATGACGATTTGAAAACAATTGATGGAGCAATTTTGGTGAAAGGGGAACAATGGGATGTGTCAATTCGAGTTTCTGATGGAACTGACGTTGATTCGTGGCTGAATGGTAGTGTTAT
>JAEOSP010000149.1 GCA_016840305.1 Candidatus Hodarchaeota archaeon | reverse complement strand
TAGTATTCAATATCCTGTTTTTGATTGTTGCCTATATGAATGTATCAGTGGGGTTACCTATTCTCAGTTTAATCTCAACGCGGATATATAACACAACTATATTGAAAACAGGAACCAAAAGGGATACTTCAGCTGGGTTAACTGAGAATGGTTTAC
Organism: Candidatus Hodarchaeota archaeon; assembly: GCA_016840305.1. Next base: position 7,455 of record JAEOSP010000149.1, on the reverse strand, counting down.
AATAAACCACCAGATGGAGATGAGGGTTCAGATATACCGCAGGTCAAAATTATTAGTGACCCAGCAGTGGTTCCCGTTTTATTCCACCCAAAAAAGCAGTTGATCCTCAAATTACTACTTAAGAAAGAGTTAAACATAATGGAATTGAAACAAGAAACAAACCTAAACCCTGGAACCATAAAAAGATATCTAGATGACCTCGTATCTAAAGAATTAGTCTTTCAAACCCGGAAGGTCCAAAATGAATATGGTTTCTTTCTTAAGTATTATCGAGCAACTGCAAAATCCTTCGTTATACATATAGAGTGGCCAGCGAACAGTTCGATTGAATTCTTCAAGATGATCACTAATCCCGAATAGATGACATCCTTTCTTAATCAGATTAATCTGGAAAGAAATAGCTTAGAAGAGAAATTCTAAGAGATTCATTACTGACTGGTGAACTACCACTGATTGGTCTGTTATACTTACATAAAATGGAAGAAGGATGACAAATGAAACTTTATTGCTCTCTCGGATAAGTAGCAATTTGCGAAGATTCATATAACTAAAGGATACATGTAAAATTACAACTCAACGAACAAAATAGGAACGAATTTTAACTTGGAAATACATGATTTAGTTGTATTTGGATTAATTATTAACATTATTTCTCGTGTTATTGGAGTAATCGTATCTTCAGATATGTATTCAAAAACAAAGGATAGGAGACATAGTTTACAACTTATAGGTTGGATTTTTCTTCTGATTTCTGGCTTTTTACCTTTTGGTTTAGCCGTAACTGAAGATCTCTTTGTTGTGAATATTTTACGTACATCAAATGTGATATTTCTCAATATTGGACTTTATTTGCTAATCACAGGGCTTTCCATGTATTTCATAACCTATCCAAGAAACATTTTCGCTAGTATATTATTGGTCATTGTTACTGTCCCAATCTTCGTATTCATACTCCTTGACGTCTTCTTAGCAATCAATATCTCTATTTTCTTTCAATTTCTTATAATTGTGATTTTCCTGTTTCTAGTAAACTCTAATAGGAAAGAAATCAGAATTATCTTACAATACAGCTATGGCTTGATCCTCCTCTTGATGATATTCTTAGCAACTTACGTATTAGTTTTCATTTTTATCATTACTCGTGTTCCTGACTATAGTTATGGATTATACTTTAGTACTGATAGTATTGCTATAATGGCTTATTATTCATCAGTTGTAGCTGTAACTTTACTTGGATTAATGGTTTTCTTACATTTGGAACAAGGGATATACCTAAAAAAGCAAAATGTCTTAAAAGACGATTATTCTCATAAGATCGGTAATATTTTACAAATCATTGTAGGAGCAGGGACTACAATTAATGCTTTATCTGAATCAAGTGAAGTAAAATCCTCTAGTGATTTGATCTTAGAGAGATCTGAAGAGGCGGGAGAATTGATAAAAAAAATTAGAGAAATGTAAAATCCTTACGTATTTTTAAATTTCGAGTTCGCTCTTGAGTAAATCTAATCTATAACAGATCCATCATTCAACCGCTAGATTTCTAAATCGCTAAATATCAGTAATTAATTTCTCTTTCTATTTTCTTCCTATTTGCTTAAAAATTCTATTTTTAACCCATTTAGAATTACTACTGGGAGATTCAAGGCTGGTGCCAAGGTAATGGCAGTAGTTTCTTTTAACTTAGTCTCTTGAAATTTGTGAACATGACCCGAAAAAATTATCAGAGGTTTATACTTATCAACAAGCTCTCGGATTTTTCTATTTCCACAATTCTTAACAATTTGCATTCTAAAAGAATCACTATATGCATCAGCTAATCCCTTTGCAGGTTCATGCGAAATTATTATTTGAATATCATCAGGGATTATTTGAGGGATAGAAGAAAATTCAATTCCAAAGAATTTGATACCCGTAATTTTCTCCAGTTTCTCCAAATGAGAATTTAGCCAAAAGAAATTAGGTACATTTCCTAATTTGCTTTGCAATTTCTTACCTCCCCAGTGTTCTTTGTTCCCTATAATGCTATAGAAGGGAATTGGAAAAGCAAAATCGCTTGCTGGCTCGTCATGGTAATCAAAAATATCCCCACAGCATATACACAGATCTGCTAATTGCGAATACTTTTCTAATCTAGTAAAATCGCTGTGAAAATCTGCACATAACAAAATTCTCATAGTTGGCAATTATGTTGAAAGAAGTATAAGATATTTTGTTTTATCGTTTCTTGTCAGACAAAAATGATCATATTTCTATTAGCAAAATAGAGAAAAGGAAAAATTACTTAAAAGATTTGGATGAAAAATCCCTCTTGTAAAGTAAATAGAGGAGAAACGTTCAATTTGGGGCTGGTGAACCATCATCGGCGTAAGGTTTTGCCATATGATGCTCAAGTTCAGGAAGTTTTGTCATTAACCAAGAGTAAACTATTGCAATAAGTGCTAACACTACACAGCTAAAGAATATCAAGCGAATATCAAGATATTCCGCAATTATCCCTGAGAAAAGTGAAGAAACTGGAATAGTGAACCAGATTATCGTTCTTCTAACGGCAGTAAATCGACCCAATTTTTCAGGTGGAATTACTGAATGGTAAAGCGTTAAAATCGTTGCATTCAAGATAACCAGGGTTAATCCGACAACAGAAAATCCAATTCCTATAATATAAAAAAACTCGGATTCAGGAGGAATAATTGTTATAATCAACATTCCAATGAATATTCCGACCATGGCTAACATTGTGCCAGAGATTTTTCTCTTGAATCCTTTCCATACCATCATAAGGATGGATCCAGCAATATATCCTATTTGAAGAAGAACCATCATGAATGCTATCTCATCTTTTCCTTTAGCATGCGTTTGGATGATAAACATTGGAAGAAGTACTAATAAGGGGTTGAAAAAGAAATTTATTACTGAAAACAGAAGAACCAATGGTAAAAGACCAGGTTTTTTCAAAATAAACGAAATTCCTTCTGAAAATTCATTTTTAAAAGACGGATTCTCTTTCTTTTCCATTTTCTTCTTTGGTGCAGGGATTTTAATGATTAGAACTGGAATTATCGCCAAAATAAATGTGAGTGGATCGAGCAAAAGGATTACACGAATTTCCCAATAATTTAGTAAAAAAATTGCTAATACTGGCCCGATTGCTCCGCTTGCTCCATCTGAAAACTGTCTTAACCCATTGATTTGACTTAATTTGTCTTTTGGTACCATTAAAGGTACTATTGCTTCTGTTGCTGGCATGTGAAAAGCCTGTAAGAAGGCTCGTATTCCAAGAATTAGTAAAATATGTATGATTGTCACCATTTCAGTCCAAAATAAATACACAAGAATTAGGGTGACTAGTGCTTGAATAGCATCCACAATTACTATTATAATTTTGCGATTATAGCGATCTACAAGAACACCTGTGAAAAGACTTGCAATAACCATAGGAGCAAAGCCTACGAATGATGCTAAACCAAGATAGAAAGTACTTTGATACTCGAGAGTAATCCAAAGAATGATGACAAATTGTACGATGATTGAACCAAGTTGAGATTGCACCTGACCTATCAGAAAGAGCAAATAGCTCTTAATGTGATTCATCTCTTGATTATTCCGGGAAATAGTCTGTTACACAACCTTCTATTCTAATTAAGCAAGGGATTTTATGTAAATTTAAGAAAGATTATGGTTTGGGCAAAACAAATCATCGAATTAAAACAATAAAGAATAGAAAATCACGACAAGAATCTACTTCTCTTTACTGCTAAGTCAGATCTTGGTTGAAAAACAATGCTTGACTTAACTAATGAGAAATACTCACAATGGTAGATAAAAAAAATCACACCAGATGCCTACAATCGAAGAATATAAGGGTGAAATTGTCATTAAACCACCTAAATTGAAATCTGTTGAAAAGATAAACGGATCCTAAAAAATGAAAGGATCCTGAAAAATCAAATAGAAAAAACTGCCAGAGATTTTCTCTCAGTATCATTCCAATAGAAATGCAGCATCATTGGTTGGTATGATCGAATTTGTCTGACAACAAGAAATTTTTTCTCTGGATCATAGCTAATCTATATAATTGAAGCAACATTCTTAGACTAGATGAAAAAAAGTTGAATTAAAATGAGAAAGCAACCTTTAGGAATGTTAAGATCATTAGTCGTAATACCAGATTGGGTCTCATTTGCTGATCCTGACAAACCGATAGATATGAGATGGTTTTATAAGAATCAAGACATTGAATCCATTAAATCATCCAGTGTGATTTTTATTCCTGTGGATTTTTCACGTCTGATACTTTATAATATTCCATATATCTTACTTCATGGAGTAGGGATATATTGGACTAAATTCTCTTTAGGAAAGAAAATAACTACAGATCAAAGGTATTTAACAGGTCTTGTTATTCCAGAGGAAAAATGGCTCGATAACCATTTCAATACAGAACCATTTGTATTTCCTCCTTTCAATAGGTTCATGATTTCTGGTGAAAATCTCCTAGAGTTCTCTTTTAATACATTACAAGTTCAAGAAGATTATGCAGGACAAAGCCGTCAAGCTTTTGAGCGAGGAAAAATATTAACACAAGTCGTTTTTCCACTCAAGGAACCATTGGTAATGTTAAGAAAAGCAACGGAGAGAAATGAAGAATTCTACTTCTCTCCAGTACACATGAGAGTTCTCATGTGTGAATTTTTCAATAGAATTTTTGTGAATGAAATCGCTTCAGAATCTACAAATAGCATATATGAGGAAAATATTCCGGGTATTCGGAGAATTAAATCCAACCTTTTGGAAATTTTTCCCAAAAAATGGAGTAATGAAGTCTACATTGATGGTTTGCGTCGTGAAGTCTCAAGAATTTCGGAAGATTTTGCTTTAATCGGAGCCCCGATGATTTTGCAATAGATTCCTCTCGTTTAAGTTCTAGTCCAAAGTTTAATAAGCAATTGTTCCCTTTGAAGAAAATGTAGACTATTGTTATCTCCTTGATCTGGTTAGAAAAGACTTAATTTATGGGTGATCCCCGAACTGGGGGAATAGAAGAGTAAAAACAAGAAATAATTGGCTTTCATTGGCCATATTTGAAAGTGCTTCCAAAAATAGTCGACAACTAAATTCTTTTAAAATTTAGTAACTACTTGATTAAAATAGAAGCTATCTGTATAGAGGGGTTGGTTGCTGAAGATATTTCTGATGAGGTTTTTGGGATTCAAAATATTATTCCTACTAGCACTATAACCCCTATAACCTCTCTAACAGATGAAACAACTACAACGACTTCTACTACATCGAAACAAGGTTCTTTCCCAAAAAATAATCTCTGTCCTTATATTCATATCAAGTCTTGTAGTAGTTATTAGAAAGCAGAAGAATACATAAATTTTCTTCTCTTTTACTATCATCTCACGATCGGTATGGATCATACACCCTTAGCACTCATTGATCTTGGATCTAATCCTTCAACAATTTTCTTTTTGGCTGGTATAAGTTTCAGTCTCCTTAAGATAAAAAGAAGAAAATAATAAAACTTCATCAAACCAGCTAAATTAGAAAATTTTTTAGCAGAAGAATGTGTTAAATATATAATTTCTGAGTGTACTTAATTTCAAATGAGGTGATACTATGAAGTTATTAAAAATCATAGGTGGTCTTATAGTTGTCTTTGGTGCGTGTATAACCTTAGCAACTCCGTTTATACTCCTTATCGGATTCGGAATGCTAGATATCCCCCCAGATACTCTTCCAGGAATTGAAATTACCCAATTTTCTGGATTAATCACGGCTGTAGTGGTTTTCATTGTTGGGGCTATCATTGCGGTTATAGGTAAATTCCTGTGGGAACGAGAATAAATAAAATATAAATAGATTTGGATGTATAGTAATCTTCCAGTATAGTAATCTTCCAGTAAAAGCTTGGTTTAGATTATAAAAGAATATACGGGGTATATTTCATTATTTGAAATCATAATTTTCGTTTACTGATTCAGATTTTCAAGATATTTATTAACCCATCAAATTCAGTATCAAAAGTAACTAAATTCACGACTTTTTCTAATTCCATAAAGGCTAAAATCATACAATCAGTGAAGCAGAGGAATTTTTTGGTCATTCTGCTATTTGTTCCCATTTTTGCCAAGAAAGTCTGAGATGTTGACCAGAAATCTTCTTAAATTGAACAAAATCAGGTTTTCTAAGAATAAGGTTCTATGCATTAATAGCGAAGTCTTTTCGATGAGTGTGGCCCAGATGGTCGTGAGAACCTCATCAACAATATAATCAGTGGTAACAAGTGCACCATATTGGCTGTTTTTCAGTAAATTTAAGGTTTTCTTTGCATCTACATGTTTTTCATCATGATTATTCAGAAGGGTGACAAAAAAGCAGCTGTCCATAAAAGTTAACATGATGATCTTAGCTCTCCAGGTCGTAGGTAATTTTATTAATTTGAGATGACAATTCTTCTGTTCCTTCGCCAAAATCAGTAACTTCAGCTAAAACAGATTCAATTAGACATATAAACAAGGAGTTACATTACAAAGATCATAATTTACATTACACGTAGTCTATAGAAACTGGTTTGAGGATCATAGAATAGGGTCCATTAAACCAAGCTACTTTTTTGGTGTTTAAAAGAATAATGATGAATTTCTTCAGTTAGGGAATCAATTTTTCACAATACTTCGTCTTTTTAAATATGTACAATAAATTCTATGGTAAAATAAAAATGTACAAATCTTCAATGACTAGTTTAAAAGATTTTAATAATCCTTTTAATCGAAATGATTTTTCAATGTTATTATCCTAACTAACCATTATAACTCGAGGGATATAATGAGTACAAAATACATCAGCTGAAATGTAATTTTCCTAAATCAAAATACTATTTAGCTGAATTGGTTTCAAAGAATGCAGATGGATTCAATGAAGTTAGTAGAAGTATGGAAAAATGTCAAATACAATTCTCTTGGTTGAAGATAATCAAGAAATAATGCTTAATATGAAGATTTTATTAAAATGTAACGGATATACAGTATATACCAGTTCAAATGGTAAAGAAGCGTTAGAAGTCTTGAGGAATCTTCTTACACCTCCTGATCTTATACTTAGCGATATTATGATGCCTGAAATGAACGGTTATGATTTTTTACAAAACGTTTCCGATAACCCGGATTGGAATCTTATCCCTTTTATATTTTTAACTGCGAAAACTTCTCCTTCTGATATTAGATTTGCAAATACCCTTGGAATCGATGATTATATAATAAAACCATTCGATGAGGAAGATTTACTAGTAACTATAGAACGGAAAATTATTAAGGGAATGAAGTATAGAAAAATGAGTAAAAAAATTCGACAATCCGTTTTGGAATCGCTAAGCATAACAATAAATCATGAAATTCAACAAAAAAAAGATATTATTATTTTCTATGTCGTTTGGGACGAGATTTTTGG
>JAEOSP010000148.1 GCA_016840305.1 Candidatus Hodarchaeota archaeon | reverse complement strand
TAGCTGAAAATCAGAACCATTCCAATCATAAAGTGAGGGTTGAGGTATACCCGTTTCATCTCCCTGAACAGCAATACTGACTATCAAAGGCCCTTGAGAGTCATAACGTAAATTAAATCCAGATACATTAGGAGCATATACATGAATAAGAACATTACCAGCTTTATCAGCTACTCTAAGATCTATGGTATTATTTCCATTAAATAGCGTATTTGTCCAGTCTAGAATTTTCCAATTAGTTGTATTATCACTTGTTGTTGGAGTAAGAGAATTATCAAAAATGGTAATCCATCCAGATCCATCATCAGCACGATACTCAGCTTTAGTTAATCCACTATAGAAGGATTTACCACCAGTAACCCCAAAATCAATGTCAAAATCTGTCGTTGATTCATCTGTAGGGATATAAAATGACCCTAATGGAGTATCTGCACCTTCTGTAGGATCGTTGTACGTGATTGTTGGTGGTGTGTCATCATGCCAAATTTGTATACTAAGGGAGTTGGTATTATTGCATCTATCCCATACAATGATTGTAAAAGTTACATTAACGTTCCTAATAGTTAATAATTGATCATCTTCAATCCATATTGAACCTATTAAATTAACATCAATTGGTGCATTTTGAATAATATAGCTTGATGCAGTCCAGTTAAACTGCGAATACTTAAAGGAACTACTGGTTATTCCACTATTGAAAGTACTCTGATTGTCAGCAACAGTACCTGTGATATTATCGATTCCACCGGCAGTATTATACCAAATTTTCTCTAGATGTGAACTGATACCAATCACTGGAGCAGTATTATCTTTTCTACAGATGAGATTTATGGAATTTCTATTCCCAACCTGATCGTATAGCCAAATTGTTATAGCACCATCAGAAACATCATCATTTTGGACAATAGAGTACTCAAGTTGATAATACGTCGTATAAGTTGTATTACCGACATTGTTATCCCCAAATTCGTCTTCTCCAGTTGCATTCTTTCTTCCAGCACCTGAATCACTGCCACTCACGCGTATTTTAAATAGAGCAGTCATAGGTTGATTATTAGAGAAATAAAGGTTCGTACTATCATAATAGAGGAAATCAGAAGACTCTAGAACAGCTATAATATTCAAATTTCCTGGCGCAAGATTATCCACTTGAGTAGTTAAAGCCACGCTTGCAGAATTTCCAACGTTATCCCACACTTTGATTGTAAAAGTCGGTTCAGATTCACCTTGATTGACAACAAAGGACAATTCATAAGGCCCATATGTGTTATTAGAGACAATATCTCCAAACTCACTTGCATTAACCTTTTGTAACCCACTAGTGCCATCAAACGCTGATACAACTACTTTAAAAGTCTCAGCCATCGATTGATCATTAGAGTAGTAAAGAACCTCCCCAACACTATCGTAGTAAAGGAACTGAGCTCCTAGCTGTTCAACTACATCATCAATAGTAACACCTGAAGGATTAGTATTATCGATAATACAACTCAGAGAATAAGTCTGAGAATTCCCTACTTGATCATATGCTGTAATATTTACCCAATTATCCACTCCAGCAGTTTCTCCATCGCTAACAGTGTATGAAAGATCATAATAGGTCGAATAGGTAGTATCTTCTGGTGTTTCTCCACCGAAGTCAGAGCTGCCACTAGCTTTGAGTAAACCAGATGAGGCGTCGCTTGTAGTGAAACGGATGGTAAAACTATCACTCATCGTCTGATCATTTGAATAATAGAATGTAGGAGCACTATAATATAAGAACTCAGAAAATTCAATGATCGAAGTTATCACAGGTTGAGTTGGAGCATTATTGTCAAGAATACAACTTAAAGTCGTTGAGTTAACATTACCTACAAGATCCAGAACCGTAATATCGATTAAGTTTCCGCTTGCAACATCTCCTTGACTCACAATGTATGTAAGATCATATTGCCCTGCATCTTCAGATAAATCCTCTGGTGTTTCACCAAAATCACTACTGCCGTTTGCTTTGAGTAGTCCGACTCCTGAATCTGAAGTAATAAGTTGAATAGTGAAGGAATCTGTCATAACCTGATTGTTGGAGTAGTAAAAAATGACACCATCATAATATAAGTTGTTAGAAGACTCGATGATGTCTATAATAGTTGGTTCGATAGGTGCAAGATTATCGATCTCTAAAATGAGCGATAATGAAGAGTTAACATTACCTACCCTGTCAAACACAGAAAAGGTAATTAAAGTATCCGATTCTCCTTGATTAATAGTGTAAACTAAATTATAACCACTGCTATAGGTAATGTCAGACGGTAGATCATTAAAAGCTGAACTTCCTGTGAGATTGAGTAACCCTGCCCCTCCACCATTATCTTGGGCTAATAATGTTATATTTATTTGATCGTTCATAACTTGGTCATTAGAATAATAAAGCATTGGTGTAGAGGAATCATAATAAATATGGACACTTGTTTCTATCAAGCTTTGAATTAAAATACCAGATGGGGCTGTATTATCTTTTACTAAGTTTAATGTAACAGAATCAACATTATTAACCCTATCAAATACAGTAAACGTTATTTGATCTCCAGATGCTTCTTCATCATAACCCACCGAATAATTTACCAAATAGTACCCATATGGAAGGTAAGATGAATCAGAAGGAGTATCAGCAAAATCTGTACTTCCATCAATTCTGAGTAACCCGCTACCTACATCCTGACTGGTTATATTTACCTGAAATATCTCATTTTGACCGAAATGCTGATTCGAGTAGTAGAGGAGAGTACCCGAGTAATAGAGAAAGTCGCTATTTTCATCATTGAGGACATCTTCAATGGTAATAGCAGAAGGAGCAGCATTGTCTAATATAATAGGTAATACTATACTATTATTCACATTTCCAACACGATCCCAGATATAAACCTGAATATTTCCATCGTTTCCATTTGTAATCTCTGATTGACTAATTGTATACTGTAGATCAAATGTACCAGAAGCATTCGTTGTTGTGGTTGGTGTTTCACCAAAATCTAGCGATCCAGTAACATTTGCTACTCCACTGAGAAATTCAAAAGCTTCGATGTGGAGGATGAATGTTTCACTCATAGATTGATCATTAGAGTAAAATAATTCCGTACCACTATAATAAAGATAATCGCTTGTATCTACTCCACTTAATGAGTCAAGTAATACGATATCTGGAGCATCATTATCTAAAGTACAATCCAGGTTCGCTGAATTACTATTTCCAACGTTGTCATAAATCCAAATTGTGATATAATTATCAGTGGCAAATTCATCTGTGGCCACAGAATATGTTAACTCATAATATGATTGAGGCAAATAAGTGGTATCACCAACGTTTATTTCTCCGAAATCAGATGAACCAGTTGCGTTCAACCTACCAGCACCACCGCTATCACTTCCCGTTATGCGGATTGTGAAAAATTCATTCATCGAAGGAGTAGTATTTGAATAAAAGAGATTAATATTCGCCGAGTCGTAATATAAATACTCAGAGGATTCGATAACAGATGAAATAGTAATACTAGGAGCTGTGTTATCCTTTGTACACTCTAAATCAACACTATTTGAGTTACCAACATTATCAAATAACCAAACGGTAATAAAACCATCTGAAACATCATCACTCTGTACAATATTGTACAAAAGCTCATAATAAGTTGAGTAACTCCCGTCTCCTACACCAGCATCGTTGAATTCAAACTCACCAGTTGCATTTTTTCTACCTGATCCAGAATCTGTACCATTAACACGAATAACAAAACTCGAGGACATGGGTTGATCATTAGAGAAGAAAAGTTTAGATCCATCATAATAAAGGTAATCAGACGTTGGAGATTCTATAACCGTAATAACATTCAAATCTTGGGGGGGAGTATTATCGACTGCTGTTACTAAGTAAAAAACTTCATCGTTTTCAACGTTATCCCAAACATGTAGAGTAAATGTAGGTGCTGTTTCACCTTGATTAATGGTAAAAGATAATTCGAACTCACTACCAACAGGTGTATTATCTAACGGATTATCTCCAAATTCACTTGCATTAGCTTTATATAACCCACTCTCAAGATCATCTGCACTAATTCGTATTGTGAAGCTTTCAGCCATTGTTTGATCATTTGAATAATAAAATACCTCGTTTCCAGTGTTATAATAGATGAATTCACTTACTTCGAGAATATTTTCTAACACCAAGTTTTGAGGTGGAGTATTATCATGGAATAAATCGAAAGATACGTTTTCATTATTTCCTACATAATCAAATACTGATACTATTACAGATCCATTATAATTGGCAACTGCAGGATTATTTATTAAATAAGAAAATTCCCAGAGACCACCAACATGAGAAGTATTAATTCCTCCTGTACTGAACCCAGTTCCAATATCAGGGAACGATATATAGCGTAATCCCGATTCCCCTGTATCAGTAGAGCTAACTCTAACCGTGAATTTCCTTGAACCACTCCCTACATTAGAATAATAAAGAGTTCCGAGAGTTAAATTATACATATACTCGGGTAATAAATCCTCAAGAATTGCTAGTATGTTGAGTCCTGAAGGTGCGTAATTGTCTGAAACATAAGGAATTCTAAATGAGAAATTATTATTGACACGATCAGTGATTGTGATTATTATGTTACTGTCACTCACAGTACCTATTGTACCATTTTCAGGATCTGTAGGATCAATACCATAATCCGCGCTCCAAGAAGTACCTAAATCTGTTGAAGGTGAACTTCCAAACGCAGTGGAGTACCTTACTCTATAAACACCTGATCCTCCTACTCCATCGGTACCAGTTCCATAGATAGTAATCACCTGTGTTGTCGGCATATTATCACTAAAGAAGAAATGACTCGTATTAATATGAACAAAATCACTACCATGATCATCAAAATACCAAGTATCGACCAAACTAGGATTAGTTAAGTCTACATAGATTGGAAGTGATATAGTGTTACTATTGTTGACTTTGTCAAATATCCAAAGATTTAAGGATCCATTGTTGACAACATCAGTCACATTCAAGTAATACGTAACATAATTTAACGTGGTTTCATAACTCTCACCAAAATAATAACCTGAGATTGTCTTATTATAACCTACTTCGTTTGTGGGTTCATAATAAGTTACCGTAAGTGTGAATTTGTGATCAACAGATGATAATGTTGATACATATAATGTTAAACTACCTGAATCGTTATATAAATGTATAAAATCAGATCCATAGTCATTTACCTGACTAATTTTTACATCTTGAGGGCCATTATTATCAATCCGTGTAATAAAATCAATAGTGTTTGCATTTCCGCACATATCAAAAATTGTTATTGTAACGTTGTTATCAGATGCACTCTCTGATTCTGATATGGTGTAGCTTAGCTCATAGTACTGATTATAAACAGCTGTTCCAACTCCTGTTTCTCCAAATTCGTCTTCTCCAGTAGCATTTTTAAGCCCACCACCAAAATCAGTAGCATTGACACGAATTGTGAAGGTTTCTGACATAGGTTGATCGTTACTATAGTAAAGAACTTGACCTGGAACATCATAATGGAGGAAAATACTATTTCCATCATTGACACTTAGAACTACTAAACTGACGGGTCCATTGTTATCCAGTGTTGTTGTTAAGGACACTGGATTACTATTTCCACAACGGTCATAGAAGTAAATATCAACCTTCCCTTCATCAGCTGTTTCACCTGTGCTTATCGAATAATCCAATTCATAATAAGTTGTGTAAGAAGTGTCAAAGACACCTGTTTCTCCAAGGTCATCTTCTCCAGTAGCATTCAACAATCCTGATCCTAAACCGTCAGAGCCATTAACTCGAATTGTAAATGGTTCATTCATAGAGGGATTGGTATTAGAAAAGTAGAGAACTTCATCTCTATAGTGTAGAAATTCACTACTAGCATACCCTAATACTTCTTTAATCGATAAACTTGTAGGGCCATCAGTATCGATTTTTAATGTGAATGAATCAGTGGCACTATTCCCGACTCTGTCATATCCAGTAATTAGTAAAATACCTTCATCATTCTCTCCAGAATTTATATAATACACTAAATTATAGTAGGCATTACTAATGTAGATAGAACTTGAGGGTGTTTCTCCAAAAGCAGTTGTTCCATTAGCACTAGCTCTTCCACTTTCTCCAACACTGTCATTGACAGTTATGTTCAATGTAAAAGGGGCGTTCATTATTTGGTCATTTGAATAGTATAACTCTCCAGCATTGTAATATAGTAGCCAAGAATTTTCGATGATAGATGTGATATTAACGGTAGGAGCGTTGTCATCCTTGTAAATTTCAAGTGAAGCACTTCCAGAATTACCAACAAGATCGTAAACTGTAATTATGTAAGATCCATTAGCTGTAACTGTCGGAGTGAATGAATACTGATGATTCCAATTTAGGGAGTGACTATCTCCTGTTCCTGTTGAAGAATTAAATCCTCCATCGGTATCGAAGATATGTGGGAATGAACTATTTTTTAATCCTGCATCTAGATTTGAATGAGTTTCTTGTCCAAGAATTGTTACAGTGAATGTACGAGCTCCTCCTCCATTATTTGAATAATACATGAGCGTGGATGTTGGATTATATAAATATGGGGAGTTCTCAACAAGTGAGGATATCAAAACAACTGGATCATAGTTATCTTTTAAGAATGTGATAGTAGCAATTATCTGATTTCCAACGTTGTCTGTAGAAGTAATGGTAATATCTGTTTCTGG
>JAEOSP010000147.1 GCA_016840305.1 Candidatus Hodarchaeota archaeon | reverse complement strand
CTTCATTAACAACTTTTTCTTTTAGTTCTTCTTCAAGAATTTTGATTGTGGGTCTCATATGAAATTCCTTCTATTATTGCTAACAACTAATTCTCTTCCATAAAAACATTTTTTGTGTTTTTAATTAATCTCGTCGGAATGAACAATCCTGTAAATCACAGGTGGGACAATCTCTAAATCCTAATTCCTTATCTACATCTTTTCCAATATTTACTGCAAAAGAAACTGTTTTCCTTGGTATCATCATCATAGATTTACTTAATTTTACTCTGATGATATTCGATGGCAAGCGATTAAAGATTACTTTTTGTCCATCTTCTAGTAACCATTGACAATATCCTGGACTAAATCTATTAGTAAATTCTAAATCCTCTATTTCTTCACTAAGATCTCTGAGAATTGCTCTATACATCCAAACCGCTGCTTCTTCAGCTGCGTGAGAAGCAATGGCATCTAATATTACTCCTTTAGCCAGCTCCCCTTTGTTTAGTAGTCTTGAGCTTTCTTCTTCCATATCTTTTCCAATAGTACAAATACATAAGACAGTTTTTTTAGACTTGTTAAACAAAAACTTTGGAGTTAGATCCGAGCTATTAAAGATATCATACATTCCTCTCGGATTCAATAATTCCACTGCGAAATCCTTTAACTCGGAAATTTCGTATAATAATTCATTTGATGGTTCTTTGTATTTTTTTTGTGAAGCGTTTTCACTTCTTAGTAAACGAAGAATCTCTTTGTTATACAATTTTATTCGAAATCCTTCATGAAGTCTCAAGTGAACTACCTCTTTATCTTTTCAGCGATTATCTTAATGAATTCGGGTGTTGAACCACAACAACCACCTACCACATTTGCCCCAGCATCAATCATAGCTGAAATGTCTCGAGCGAAATCTTGTGGGGTGGAATTATAGACGGTTTTCCCATCAATTAATTCTGGTAGTCCTGCATTAGGTTTAACACTTATTGGTAAAATTGTTTCTTTTCTCAACAGGGGAACTAACTCTACCATTTCATCGCTCCCAATTGTACAATTCGCACCAATTATGCTTGCACCTGCTTCTTCTAGGACTTTAACACATAATTCAACTGTATTTCCCATTATAGTGAAATAACCTCTTTTTGTTTTCTTGTAAGTTATTGAAGCAAGTATGGGCAAGGTTGAAATCTCTCTAATCGCTTTTACAGCAGCTTCTGCTTCCTTAATATCAACCATTGTCTCAACAACGAACAAATCTACTCCAGCTTCAGATAAGTATCGAGCTTGCTCTAGGAAATTATCAAAAAATTCCTCTTCTGTTATTGATCCAACTGGGGGAAGAAAAGCTCCACTCGGTCCAATATCACCAGCTACATAACCATGCTCTGGACAAATTTCTCTTACTAATTCAACTGCTTTTTTATTGTATTCTTCAATACTACTCCCATGTTTGTGTGCCATAAGTTTTAGCATTGAACCTCCAAAAGTATTTGTAAAAACAACATCCGAACCAGCTTCATAATAGCTTTTGTGACTCTTCTGTACTTTCTCTGGATGGGAAACATTCCAATATTCAGGAGGTATTCCAGGAGGGAGTCCTTGATCTATTAGTAAAGAACCCATTCCACCATCTAGTACAACAACTCTCTCTTTAATTAAATCCAATATTGCTGGTTTGCTATTCAGGGAATTCACTCCCCATTTATTCCAATAATTTCTTTGCTAATTTCACAGCACTGACAGCATTTTCTGCAGTCCCATCAGCACCAATATCTTCAGTCCATTTCTTTGTTACAGGGGCTCCACCCACTAAAACTTTGAACTTGTCTCGTATTCCTTTCTCTGTGAGTGAATCAATAAGTCTCTTGGATCCCATCATGGTTGTAGTTAATAATGCTGAAATACAAATAAGTTGAGCATCTACTTCAATAGCTTTATCGACAAAATCTGTTACTGGAACATCCGCTCCTAAATCATAAACTTCGAAACCTTCAGCTGATAACATTGAAGCAACAAGTGTTTTGCCTATATCGTGAATATCTCCTTCTATAGTACCAATGATCACTCGAGCAAAGGATCGTTGTTCTTTTCCTTCTGAAAGAGCTGGAGTTAAAATTTCCATAGCAGCTTTCATAGCTTCAGCACTTCTCATTAATTCCGGAAGGAAAAATTCTCCTTCTTCAAATAAATCTCCAACTTCTCGAATCGCTTCAGAAAAAGCGTCAATGACCTTGTTAATATCAACCTTATCTGTAACAGCTTTCTGGGCTAATTCTTTTGCTTTTGGTATATTCCCTTGAACGATAACATCTTTGTATTCTGAATTACTAACCATTTTTCAATCCTTCTTCGATCTATAAT
>JAEOSP010000146.1 GCA_016840305.1 Candidatus Hodarchaeota archaeon | reverse complement strand
TCGATACTATTTCCTTCAATATTTGATGAATAAACTGCTGAAGCCTGAGTTTTATATCCTAAATCAGTCCCTTTTTCAGTAAAATCAAATGATTCAATAAGTTTCTCAATTTGATTTCTAATTAATATATTGTATTGATCGAGATATTTGTCATCAATTATTCTCATGTATCCAATTTATTTCAAAGATAGTCTAATTATCTACTTTTCTGTGATAATGCCTGTTTTCAGCATGTTGCACAACGGTCAGCTGTATGAGGCGGATTGATTTAAAGCAGTTACCTTAATTTTAAGACCGAATGTTATATTATAATTCATAGTTAGTTCATAGCAGTTATGCAATATGCCTTATACAGCGTTGTTAGCTGTAGTTCTTATTAAACATTGCTGCTTCCAATTTTTCGAGAAAATAAAAAAAAATGAAAATTGTATTCTGAAAATTTAAAAAGCAATTCACCTTTTATAGTCTTTCAAAGTTTCTTCGAAAAAGCTTATAAGTGCCTGCATTGCTTCGTATCTCCATTGTTCATTAGTCTCGAAATCATGTCCCCCATCTTTGATACTGTATACTTCTCCTTTAATTCCAAAAGATTGGAGCTTTGCAGCCATACTGACAACTTCTTTATGAGTTCCTAAATGATCTTTTGTGCCATGGATAAAAAGGAAATTTGATGAATTGGAACTCACAAGGTTAATCGGTGAGGCCTTTTCAAATAAATCCGGAGCCTCTATAAGTGAATATCCCAGAAAAGCAGTTGGAGACAACGGATCTCTTGAATATACTCCTACCAAATCGACAGCACCGCTATATGTGACAACAGATTGTACTGCAGCAGAAGGATCGGGTGGTCCAATTAATTCTCCGAAATACTTCATTTCAGGAGTAACCCCAAGCAAACTGACCAGGTGACCACCTGCTGACCTACCAACAGCTCCTATGCGATCTGGTTGGATACCAAATTCAACTGAATTTGCGCGCAACCACCGAACTGCAGCTTTGATATCATCAATAGCAGCAGGGTAAATCCTTTCTTTGGCTAATCTATACTCAACTGTAGCAGTAATATAACCATTCGATGCAAGTTCTGCAGCTTCTTCCCACATATTTTCTTTTTGACCCCATAACCAACCGCCACCGTGGACATAAATAACGACAGGAAGAGGGCCCTCAACCTCTTTGGGTTTAAAGATATCCAAATGTAAGTCACGACCATTACTGCTGGCATATATTATATCCTTTTTAACTTCAACCTCTTCAAGTAAAGATAAATTGTATTTAAAAAACCTTTTAAGAACTTCAACGGTTTGATTGAGACCAGGGTCTGTAATAAAATATCCATTTTCAGCTTCGTTGACAGAATACAACCTTGCATTTCCACCAGCAGCTTTGATTGCATCATACATGTCGTTGGATTGCTTAAATGGAACACGCTTATCTGATTTTCCATGTATCATCAAGATAGGAGGACTGTTCATAGTAACCAGGTGAATTGGAGATGCAGCTTTCCAAAGTTCCGGATTTTGGGCAAATGGAAAACCTAAGAACACATGATATCTATATGGATATGTTGAACCAGAATTATCAGTATATGCAGTGAGATCCATTGGTGAATGAATGGCAACTATTCCTTGTATTTCTTTAGGATTTTTAAGTCCGACTAATGTTGCCAGGTAACCTCCAAAATTCTGACCAACTAATCCAACAGAATTAATTGCTATACCATAATTCTTGCTGTTTGATTGAATCCAGTCAATTGCTGCCAACACATCATCAAGTGCTTTTGGATATGAGTAATCCGGAGGCATTCTATATTCGATAGATGCAACTGTAAATCCAGAAGCAGCGAGGTTTCTTGCCAAACAACCAAAATTCTCCTTACTTTTCATTCGTTCTCCGTGTAACAGGACAATTAACTGAGTTTCTCTAGGAGATTCTTTTGATTTGTAAAGATTTAAATGTAACTCGATACCATTTTCCTTAAAATATGTAAGGTCTCGCCAGATGAATACGTCTTTTATTTGACTACAAGAATCTTTTACTGAAAAATCAGTAGCATTTTCTATATTTCTGGTTGCTTTTGTTTCAAGTCTTAACTCAATATTATTCGGATTTGCATTATTAACTGAGGTAGAACCTTGAAACATGATTACAAAGACTACTAATAAAACATTGATCTTCATTTGAGTCATTTTCTCTTTTTAATTTAGTTAAAATAAATTACAGCTAACGTTTTGCCGGTATGGTGTCGTAGGCGTTGCATCGCACTGTTTTAGATTAGAAAGATACGAAATCGTGGCTTACGTTCAAATCCATCAAACCACTTCGCAGTCTATGCACTATACCGGCTGTTAGCAATTGTTAATTAATTTCTAGGTAGTTATTACTATGATCAATATCAGGTACATTTATATAGTCTAAACTAACTGATTTTACATTACTAAAATCTTTTATTTCAATATTTATCTGT
>JAEOSP010000145.1 GCA_016840305.1 Candidatus Hodarchaeota archaeon | reverse complement strand
ATAAATGATAACGGACAGGTCATACTCATGCTTCTTCAACCTCCATTTTAGTGTTTAACAACCAATGAAAACCAATACTTGACAAAATAAAACCACAGCACAACCCTATGATGAAAGTAAGTAGCTCACTTTCCATTTTGATTCTTCCTCTCAAAAGATTCAATTATCTTATGCTTAACCAGATTCAAACAATACACCTGATCCTTAGGTGTAGTGCTACCACCATGGTTCTTAATCACACCCATCAGATCCTTAACGAGTATCTTACGGCTTTTACTCCTGAAACATGATTGAAAATCTTTATCTTTCAAATCTATCTTTTTAATGCTCAATTATTCAACCTCTCAAACTCTATCTTACATTCATCAGAGCAGAAGAAACCATCACACTCTCGACCACAAAGACCACATATCATTTATTCATCACCAAATCCCTATGACGTGGAGTTAAACCAAACTCCATAGGATCAAAGAAAGTACCACAACCAGAAAATTCTCTCCTATCAGTACAAACAAGAACAGGAGTTGATTTCTCCCTGCTTGTATGATTATCAACCCATACAAAAGCCCATATCTCCAAAGGAGAAAAACCACAGTACAAACACTTGTGTTTCTTAGGAGCTGTTAGTTTATAATTAGACAAGATCGTAATCCCCCTCTGGTAACGGTATCAAAATTTTATCCTGTTTACACTTCTCAATAAAAGACGTGCCAAATTGATGGCATAGGTTAATGTATGTGAGTTTGTTGCCTTGTTTTTTTAATTTTTGACAATACTCCTTAAAATCTTCAATCTTGTCATATAATGACACGCTTTTTTGTTTGTCCAAAACGTGTTCAATTGATTCAATTGATTCAATTGTACGATTGTCGATAGTGTTTTTATATATTGTCGATGTTTCTCCTTTAATTTTATTAACAACTGAATCAATTTTATCCTTTGTATCAATTTTATCCTTTGTATCAACTGAACACCCGTCTATAATTCTACTATATAAAGGTATCTCCACTATGTTTTGTGAACTAAATGAATATACCGTAACTTTTTGTTTAACACCATCCCGTTCAGCTTGTTTTGATGCTAAAAAACCATTCTTGAATAATCGTTTGAGTTGTTTTCGTAGCCACTCGTTACTTATTGGAAAATTACTTTCAATATCATTAACACTATACCATATATCAGGATGGTTTTTGAAATAACTGAAGATATTATCCTGTTCTCTTGTTAACGGGATCATAGATGGGTTGTTTGTATTTTTCAATAAAACCTTTCGAGCAATATCATAATCTTCTCCGGTTGCGATTATGTTACCTTTTTTGTCTTTCTCTCGTTGATATTGATGTAATGATGCACTTGATTTTATATAATCAAGGAATCGTTTGAAATGGGTTCTCATAAATTTATTCTTTGGAAAAAACCCTGGTAATTTTTCAGCGAAAGGAATTACTACCGACACTCTTTTTAATTTCCTTATTGCTTCTGTGATTTTAGTATCATATCCATTTGTTTCTCCTTTTGCATCTTCAATACTCTGTCTTTTCATTATTTCTAATGTTTGATCTTCGCTACTATCACAAAAACAAATAGGGTATCTTCTTAGATTTTCGTTATTAGGATTTACATGATAAGAAGTAATTATCATCGCTGGTTTTCCAACAATTTCTATATCTATTGGCACTTGTTTTATGAGAACTGTAGCTTTAGATCCGCCGCTTGAAAAAACTTTAAATACATCAGAATTAAGTAGATTTGAAGAAATATCTTCTACATAGAGTATTTTCCCATCCCATGTCCATTCCGGTTCGAACTTTGGGTTATGCCAGTATGTAAGTAACTCTTGTGTAATTTTGGTGCGGTATACCACTACCCCCTCCGGTAGTATGTCTAAAACTGATTTCACTATCCAATCTTTACCTAGACCGCTTTCATCATTAACATTCAAATTACTAGATGTTGGTTTAATGTTTTTCACAAGTCTACTATTGGTAACAATAAAAACACATTCGATTGTTTCTGCTTCTCCCACCACTCTTTTATCTTGTATCTCTTTTACTATTATATCAAGAAATTTTGGATTTTTTAAAAGATCAATTGATTTTTCTATTTCTTTTAATGCTTCTTCTGTTTGCTTTTTTAATTGTTTTTTTGCTTCTTCATCTGAAAACCTCTCCATTTCTTTTGCTACATCGGTCATTTCTCCTCCTTGTAGTTTTTGATTATTAGGATTACACTCTTGTAAGGAATTATATATTCCCTCCCGTTAATTTCAGCGTATAGCAATCCATCATGCACGTTGTTTACTTTGCATTTTGTTGATCTTACTCCTGTTACGTCTTTGAATCTGATAAAATCCGGATATTTAGTCATCTATCCTCCTGTGATACTAACCATAACTTGTCGTTTGATTCTTTAAAGATGATTAACCGTTGAACATAAGGAGAATTTTCTAACAACTCTTTTAAAAAAGAAATGTTCTCTTTGCGAACGTGCATTACTGTGCCAATAATAATAACAGGATCAGATTGATTGTTTTCCATATCCTTCCCTTTTCCTTAATTCATTATCTAAAAACTCTATTGCTTGATCGTGTGTCATCCCTGTTTTTTCCAGGAAGTCTTTACCATCTTTATAATCAAAAAAGTTCAATGATCAATCCCCCAATCTTTCAAGTTCATGTCTTATCGCTTGTCTAATAAATTCTGTCGTGTTTGTGAATCCATATTTCTCTTTTTTTTGTTCAATTAAAATTAACAGCTTTTTAGGTAGACTTACTCCTTGATATTTATTCAATTTTATTCCCCCTCAATAATGAGGTTTCGCCAAAATTGGCGATTTTTTATCGAAAATAATACATCGTTTATCATTATATAAATATTTCGCCAATAATGGCGTATAATTATCGAAAGTAATATTAATACCGTTAATAATATCGTATATTAGTGGTGTTATGAAAAAAGAAAAAACTAAACCAAGATACCGGGGATTTTCTCTATCAGTATCTCTCATTGAAGAAATTAATAAACAGATAGAAAATGATGAAGAGTATCGAAGTACCGCAGATTTTGTTAGAGAAGCTGTTCGTGAAAAACTTGATAGTATGATTATTTCTAAAGAGCTTACTCCCTTTGAAAAAATTATTTACCGTGATCTTATGCGACAGAAACGTTTAGAGGCATTGAAAGAATCTATAACATTTCGT
>JAEOSP010000144.1 GCA_016840305.1 Candidatus Hodarchaeota archaeon | reverse complement strand
AGATGGAAAGTTATGGGGTAGGTTTAATGTTTTACTCTTTTATCCTCTTTATATTTTTCTCTACAGCCCTTTGGGATATTGGTAACTCATTACGGGAAGAACAATATCAAGGGACATTAGAATCACTATTTATGTCACCAATCAGCTATTTCTCCACATTAGTTTCAAGGATCTTGTCTAATGTTCTTTGGACAAGTTTAAATGTAGTTGTGGCTTTTCTCTTCATGTCTGCAGTTTTTGGAAAATTACCACTTGAAAATGCATTGCTAGGATTTGTTGAACTGATTCTTAGCCTTTTTGTTTGCTTTGGTTTTTCATTTGGCTTTGCAGGATTAGCATTACGTTATAAAGAATCAATGAACACCTTAACAAATTTTCTACAATTCTTCTTCATGATTTTTTGTGCAATGTTCTTCCCCTTTTCAGCTCTGCCTGATATTGTACTTCTTATTTCCAAATTAATACCTTTGTCATATTGTGTTGATCTTTTTCGGTCTACTCTGATCGGTGTTTCTCCAGAACTTCTCCCATTTGAATTAGAATTTCTACTTGTTGCCTTGTTCGCAATCGTACTACCAATTTTTGGGATAACTTATTTCCGAAAGACTGTTGAAAGAGCAAAAAAAGACGGTAATCTCGCAGAATATTAGATTTCTGAAAAAAAAGGGATAATAGTGCACTATACAATTCAACCTGCCACAACAGAGGATGATATGGATTTCTTCTTTGCAATTGAGTATCAATTTTCCAAAGAGAACGGTATGATAGATGATAAGGTAACCTACGAGGAATTTAAAGAAGATCTTAAGAGTTTTCTTGCTAAAAAACAAAAAACAGGTATTTTTGTTGTTAAGCATGAATCAGGAGCTCTGATTGGACATATTTGGATTTCTAACAGAGGTTCAAGTGAGCCTTGGGACTTTGCAAGTGATCCAGCCTGGATATTTGATATTCATGTAGATAAGGAATTTCGGAAAAGAGGGATTGGTAAAGAACTAATCAGACAAGCTGAACTCTGGGCAAAGAAAACTGGTTTTGAGAAGCTTGGATTGCATGTATTTGGTCATAATGAAAATGCTATTAATATGTACATGTCAACTGGATTTTGTGACATCAATTATTATACTCAAAAGACAATTAAACAGGTCAAAAACGATAAAAAAGGAGTATCTGGTGTAAAAATTCGCAAAATTACAAATGCAAATGATGAAAGGAACATTATGAATTTAGTCAGACTTCAATTTCAGGAAGTTGCTCTGGCACACCAAGAAGTGCAGGAAGAGGAACTTCTTACAAAATTTCAATCTCTGAAAAAGGAAATAAAGCCAGAGCACATCACATATGTTGCAGAAGATGATAAGAAAACCTTTCAAGGTTTTTTTTGGGCTTATGAATCAAAAGGGGATTTAGGAGAAAAATCATACGTTTGGTTACTTGATATCGGTGTAATTCCAAATGTGAACAAAGAGGGGATAATTTCAGACCTTCTCCAAAGATTGGAAATAGAAACGTTGAAGCTAGAGCTTAACATAATAAGAACAGGCATTCATTGCTTTAATAAAAAGAAGGCATTATTATTTGAAAAGAACGGGTACAAAATTTCAAATCATTTCATGTACAAATCGCTTTAATTGTCAACATTAAAATTTTAACTGCTAATTTCTTCAATCATCAATGAAATAAAATGATTCATCCATGGACATCCAATTGGATTGAATTCTTGGCCAATTCCACATCGTTCAAGATGATCACAAATCATACAGGGGCAATCCCAAGGTTTTGAGAGCTCAGGGTAAATTTCGATCTTTAATAGTTCTTCCATGGACACAAGAAATTCCTCAATGCTAAAATCAGCAAATAGTATGAATAAAAAGATGTTTTTTAATTGTTTAGATGTTGAAGAATTAACATACCTGGTTGATCAACAATGACAATAAAAGGTGCTTTTATCCTACCACATGGATCATTAATACTAGATCCATTAGTAGAGGATGTAGGTAAACCGGCAGAAATACTTCATGAAGGAATGAAAGAAGTTGCGTCTACAATAAAGGATTTGTCTCCAGATCTTTGTTTATTAATCACACCTCATGGAATAAGTCATTCTACTGATTTTTGTTTTTACGAAAACCATCTAGCCGCGGGTACTGCTGAATGGGAAGGTAACTATTCAGAGTTCACGGTGGAGGTGAAGATTGATATTGATTCAACTAAATTACTAAAAAAATTTCTTCAAGATAGAAAAAATCGATTAGGGAGTATAACAGCATTCACACAAGGAGTACCAGCACCTTTAAGATGGGGTGAAGTAGTCCCTCTGTGGTTCTTGAAGGAAATTCCTTGTTTTTACCAGATAATGAGTATTCCATCAAGAAGATATGATCAAGCTAGAGAAATGATTCCTGAATTACAAAAAATCGGAAGAGACATTCGAGAATACTTATCAAATATTGATAAGAACGTAATACTCATTATTAGTGCTGATCTTGCGCATACACACATGGATAAAGGTCCTTATAGATTTAATGAAGATGCTGCTATTTTTGATTCCCTTATTGAAAAGTGGGTGATTCAAAACAATACTTCAATTTTAACAGAGGAAGCTTTACCCCTATTAGATAATGCACTCTGTTGTGGTTATACTGGTATTATAATACTTGACGAAATATTGCGAAAAATTACTTTAAGCGGTAAAATTCATGTCTATAAACACCCTACATACTATGGTATGCTTATTGCGTCCTTCATATAAGAACCACAAAAGATTGGATAAAATACAATAGAATCGGATCAATTCTTCGATTTACGAGTATTCATTGAATTAATAACATCACTACGGACAGCTATTCGGATCAGAGTATCTTTTACTGTATGACGTTTTTTCGGATAATCTACAGTATAATGGACCCCACGACTTTCTTTTCGATGAAATCCCGAATCAATGATCATTTGAGCTACATCTGCTAAATTTCGTAACTCAATCAAATCAGAAGTTATATGAAAATTCCAATAATACTGATTTATCTCATCTTGTAAAAGTCTAATGCGTTGTTGGGCTCTATGAAATCGTTTATCAGATCTAACGATCCCTACATAATTCCACATGAGTAAACGTAGTTCATTCCAATTTTGGCTAACCACCACAGATTCATCGCTATCCACAGCATCTCCAGAATGCCATGGAGAGAAAGAACGGCTAGAAAATTTATGTTCCAATAGATTACGGCATTCGATTGCTCCATAATGTGCCATCACACTAGCTTCCAATAATGAGTTTGAAGCGAGACGGTTAGCCCCATGAAATCCAGTACAAGCCACTTCTCCAATTGCTAACAATCGAGGAATATCTGTAACACCAGAGACTGATGTTTTTACTCCACCAATGGCATAATGGGCTGCGGGTACAATGGGAATTGGAACTTCAGTGATATCAATTCCTAACTCAAGGCATTTATCATAGATACCTGGAAATCGTGTTTTAATGAAATTTGATTTTCTAAAGGAAATATCTAGGTACAAACAATCCTTCCCTGTTCGTTTTAACTCCGAATCAATAGCTCTAGCTACGACATCCCGAGGAGCTAACTCTAATCGTGAGTCATAGCTTTTCATAAACCTATTTCCCTCACTATCAATTAGTTTTGCCCCTTCTCCTCGAAGAGCTTCAGAGATCAGAAAAGATTTGGCATATGGATGATATAATAGAGTCGGATGAAATTGAATAAATTCCATGTTCATAATTGTAGCTCCAGCTCGATACGCCATTGCTATACCATCCCCACTTGAAATATCTGGGTTACTGGTATACAAGAAAGCTTTACCTAATCCACCTGTTGCTAATACAGTTACTTTTGCAGAAAAGTTTTTCACCTGATCATGTTCGATATCGAGAATATATGCTCCCAAACATTGGCCAGCACTAATTTTTAGATTAATAGCGATATGATTCTCAAGGATAATAATTTTTGGATCTGTTTTGACCCGATTAATAAGAGCTTGTTGTATTTTAGCCCCTGTAATATCGCCTGAACGAACTACTCTTCGATCTGAATGACCTGCCTCTAATCCTAAATCATATTGATCAGATTTTGTCTTTGAAAACTGAACTCCCCATTTTACTAACTCTTTAATTCTATCTGGCCCTGAAGAAACTATTTTTTTCACAACTTGAGGATGACACAAACCATCACCAACTTTGATTGTATCTTGAACATGTAAATCATATGAATCACTTGGTGATAGCGCTGCACTAATACCAGCTTGGGCTAAAGCAGTTGCACTCTCAGAAAGAGAGGTTTTTGTTATAAGAATGACTTTTCCAACATTTGCGACTTTCAAAGCTAGGGTTAAACCAGCTATTCCAGACCCAATGATCAAAATATCGCTTTTGACTTCTAATGAACTTGAATCACTCAAAAAATATTCGCCTTGAGAATTTTCTTCAAAAATAAGATGATTAATTGTATTTTCACATGAAAGATGAAAAAGATTCTCCCTCATTCCAAATTACTTACTTATTTTCGTGATTGATCAGAATAATATCTGATAGAACTAATTATGAAACAAGGCCATAAAGTCCAGAATGAACCTATTAGTTTAAATTTAACTTTGTAAACTCCTAATACACCTAAAAGAAAAATAAATGTTCTTGCAGAGAAACAAACCTTTTTAAACTCTTTACCTTGATACAAAGACTTTTAATACCAAAAATACACCAGTTAGCTGCTAGTGACGAGATGTAACTCTATTGAAATCACTTGAATTTCATTATTCTTTTGTTTAAAGTATGCCATTAACGGTGAATTGAAAATTGTCAAGTTTATACCAGAATAGACATTATAGGTTGGGGTGGAGATTATTATTACTCCAAAATTTAATGATATTTATTTTTCCCCTTTTAGCCACTCCTCGTTTAGCCGAAGAAGTTTTCCGATTTCTTGCAGTCTGGGACGTGATTCGTGGCGTAAATACAGCCTTGGACTACGTTTTTACCTTTGCCCTGATCCTCGATCTTTTTGCGATATTTTTAATAAGTGTAAGCACATTGAAATATTTCTTATCTCTAAAAAAAACAGAAGGATATCGAGATTTTCGAAGTAGAAGCTTTTACATTCCTCTCACTGGCCTACTATGGGTTACATTTAGCTTCTTATGGAGATTACCATTCTATTTTATGGGAGGTTTCGAATTAGGTTTGGCTTCGGGAAGAGCATTAGTGAATATCGAACCAAATCCAACTTATGACAATCTTCTCAAAAATCCGATTCTTCATCTATTCCTCATTCTCGGAGCAATCAGTTTCTTTTTTTTCCTTTACTTCCAAGATAAAGATTATTTGGAAACCTTCGACTTGGATGATATAACTAGCGATGTAGGAAACTTTGGATATGGTCGGAGTACTATTCTTGGAGCTGTAAATATTTTGGGAGTAATTTTTATATTCCTTGGCAGTACCTTAACCCCACGAAGTGTCGAAAACATGGAATTATTTGGCTCAAATCCGAATGGATTAAGTTTTCTTATCGGATTAATATTGAAATTCATAATAGTACCCCCACTCGCAATATGGACGAGCTTAAGGTTTTTATCATCTAATAAACTCAAATTCAAGACAGACAACTTAGAGAAAAATCCGTTTGCAAAAAGTATATTTTAAACTAATCATATGGAAGGAAAACCAAAAGTCAATCATTTCATGCGATAAGTGCATTGACCTCTGTCCTCACAACTCCTACAACGATTCTCCCAACGAGAATTCTTTATTTCCTTCCCAATATTAATTGCGAATGAAACTGACTTGATTGGTGTCATCAGATAGGCATTTGTAAGAAAAACGTCAATTTCCTTTGTGGGGAGTAATTTAAATATTATTTCCTGATCCTTAACGTTCCAGTGGCAATAACCTGGACTATAACGTTTAGAATATTCAAATTGCTGTTTTTTAACTTCCTCATTTATTTGATTATTTATCAAATCAGCAACCGCTTCTACACCTGCTGATCCAATGGCATCCAATATTACCCCATTTACATATTCTCCCGATTCCATCAATTTATTCACCTCTAGAGGAAGACTACTCCCAATCGTAACTACTGCCAGAGCTACTTTTTCAGCTTCTTTAAAACATTCTCTATCAGGAAGATCTGATTGACTAAATATTCTATAAAGAGACTTCGGTTCAAATAGCTCCTGTGCCTTAACTTTCATAACTTCAATTTGACTCAAAAAATTATTATGAATATTCTTTCTGCTAGACTTAAGACTATTTTTTCCGCGCTCTAAATAAGAGATGATGTCTTCATTCTTTAAATTTATGAGATGAGACGGAATTTTCAATTGTAAAGATCACCTTTATAAAAATGGTATATAATTGGATTTATTACTGGTTTTGGAGGTATTGACCTGCAATAGAATCTAATTCTTTCCCAGTAACATTTGTGAGCGATTTTTTAGGAGTCTTGCGGAGAAGAGATTCAATCCTATTTCCTGCTCTACGCCTTGCAGATAGCGAACCTGTCTTTTTCCACTCATCACGAGTCATTCGGGCAATAATGTCACTGGGAAAAAATAACTCCTTTTTGAAGAATTTGATTGTAGATGAATGAGATAAGAGTTCTTGAGTTTCATCATAGTCACCCAAAATTTCCTCGGCAAACGGAGTAGTATGATCATGAATACCCTCAATTAGATGTTTAACCATACCTACTATTTCATTGTCAATTAAAAGCTTTTCAATGGATTGACAGGATTCAAAATCTAACATTCCAGGCCCTGAAATCATATTCACACCAGCTAAGCCAGCTAATAAAGCACCCATTGCTGCTTCGAGTCCTGCTTGGGCATCTGGTACTTTTGCATCTGATAAAGACATGTAAGCATGTGTTGGAAGGTTAAGAAATTTCCCTATCTCAACATCTCCGACATCAATCATCATAGTTTCAATTGCACCCATTGGGGTTGTACCGTGCTTCATGTCCATTACTGCAGGAGAACCTCCCCAGATGATTGGTGCACCTTTTTTCGCTAATTGTGAAATAACAACACCAGCTAAAGACTCAGCACAATGTTGAGTGATCGAACCAATCAGTGTAATAGGAGCATTTGCTCCTGCCATTGGCATACTTATAAACTCGGATGGAATCATGCTACGAGCACTGTCTATGACTGATTGGGTTGTTAAATCTGACCACGAAAGAGGAGGTGAGGGGCAAGCGTCAAATATTGCCATCGGTTTATTTTCTAGATCCTTTTCAGATGTTCTACACGTCATTAATAGCTCTTTCATGATCGAAAAACTTTCCTTACGGAATGTACCAGTAACTATCGGTTTATGGCAATATTTTATTGCAGTATAAAGACGATGCCAGTCCTGAGCGTCCTTAGGAACATCAGAGTATACAATTGCGGTACTTTGAGCATCAATATTTTGTAATTGATCAACAACTTTAGTAAAACGAATAAAATCTTGATGAAGGGGTTCTCTAATTTTACCAGTGTTCTCATCAAGGATGAAAATAGCTGCTGAGCCAGGATCAAAGTGAATCTCATCCTCCTTTAATGTTAGATGCTTTTCTCCTTCCCGATCAAAAAGAGAGATTTCTCTAGGTGGAGATTTTAAGCAGGATTCTACCAAATCAGTGGGAATAAAATAGCGATGTTCCTTACTATTTACTCCCTGTTCTGTGAGTAAAATTTCTGCTTCCTTGTTTTCAATAAACACTCCAAGGGTTTCTAGAATATGCTTTGCTTCCTCAAAGATTTTTTGCTTGTGATTATCATCTAAAAGTGATATTTTTGGTCGTAGAATTCCCATAATCTTAAACATCCTAATAAGAATCAATTAACTTTCTAATCTCTTGAATATGAGTAGGTGTTGTTCCACAACATCCTCCAACAATTTTTACTCCGAGATTTATCATCTCAGAGATATCTGCTACAAAATCGGTTACAGATTGATCATAATACGTTTTCCCACCATCCAACCTAGGTTGACCAGCATTTGGCTTAACAGATATTGGTTTATCAGTTATCTCAACTAAATCCTTAGCTAACGTAACCATCTGATCTGAACCTAATGTACAATTTGTACCAATAACATCTACCTCTTCCTCATCTAAAACGCTAACACATTTATCTAACGAATCTCCCATAATTGTATAGAAACCACGAGACTTTGTTTTTCTATATGTCATTGAAGCAATAATCGGTTTTTGAGAGACTTCCTTAATAGCGTGGATAGCTGCGATCATTTCCTCTATGTCCGACATCGTTTCTATATGCCAAAGATCGATATCATTTTTCAAGACTTCAGCTTGTTTTTGGAAACCCTTTTTCCACTGTTTTCCACTTGCTTTCCCAACTGGTGGTCGGAACTCACCAGAGGGGCCAATATCTCCAACAATTAATGATTCAGGGGTTTTTACCTCTTTGATATTTGTCAAGGCTGCACGATTAATATCAACTAACTTTTCCTCTAAATTATTTTTCTTTAAATTAACATAATTCGAGGAAAATGTGCAGGTTTGAACAAGGTCAGCACCTGCTCGATAATATTGTCCTAATATTTCTTTAACGATTTCAGGTTTTTCAGTATTGAGTAAATCAAGCATTTTACCAGGTGCTACCCCAAATTGCATCAGTTGTGTTCCCATTGCTCCATCAAAGAGAATTATCTTTGAATCATCTTCCAACCAACTTCGGAAATTCAAAATTGATTTACCCCAACTTCCTTCATTTCTCACTCATCAGCATTTTTGTTAACTTTATAGCTTCAACTGCATTTTCAGCATACCCATCTGCTCCGCATTCTTCCACCCAACTTTTTGTCACAGGAGCACCACCTAACATAATTTTGATATCTCCTCTTGCTTTTTTCTCTTCTAAAATCTCAACAACTTTTTTCTGATTCTGCATGGTCGTAGTGAGTAGTGTTGAGACTCCTACAATATCTGCTCCAACAGTAATAGCTTCATCAACAATTTTTTCAGCTTTCACATCTGTTCCCAAATCGATTACTTCAAAACCGTTTGCACGAAGCATTGTACCAACGATGGTTTTACCAATAGAGTGAATATCACCTTCTATGGTAGCAAGTACAATTTTACCACTAGATTGAAATTCTGAACCTGATGCCTGAAGGTGGGGAGTTAATTGATCAACAGCTGCTTGCATGATTTGAGCCCCAGCCATTAATTCTGGTAGAAAAAATTCACCTTCGTCCCATAATTCTCCCACTTTACGAATTCCTTCACCAAAGCCCTTCTCAATAACATCTAGTAAATTCATTTTCTCATCAATAGCACGATTAGCCAATAACAAAGCCTTATCCTTGTCTAAATTAACAATAGCTTCAGCCATATTATTGTAGATTTTACTGTCATTCATAATTGCGAAATTTTTCTTTCAAAATTAAATAGGTTTTGATGCAAATTAACGGATATTAGATTCACCATTTCTATGTGAATAAACCTATAATCATGATTACAAGGAGTGGGAGCAGAGACGGCCTTTAATTTTTCCTTCAGTTCCAATCAAAGTCTATATCATTTAAGAAAGCTTGAAACTCGATATCTCTCCCTTCAGGATCAGTTGTAAAGAAATGATAGATATTATATTTCTCATTCAATGTTGGTGGTGAAATTTGTTTGTTATCTGACATTAATATCTTGTATATTTCATCTACCTCTTCTTTAGTTTTGAAAAAGAAAGTTAACAGCCATCCAGTGCTTATACCATCCCTTTCACAAAATCCAAAAAGGAAATTATCATGTTTAAAAATGATACAGTCAGTTTGGTCAATCCAGACTTTTGCTCCAATTGTTGAATAGTAAGATTTCATTTCTTCAAGATTTTTTGTCTTCAAAAACACTATACCAGCCATATTTTAGCACACCCTTCAGAAATACAGAATTTTTATATGGATTTGACTTTAAGAAGTTCTCTTACTTAAACATCTTTTTTATTAGTTCTTAACCTCTTTAATACAGGTGCAATCGTCAATCCAGACATAATATAGAAAATCGGTGAGAAAGGCGATGCTTGAAGATCAGTAAGTACAGGAGGACTATTATCGACACGAATCTCTCGCTGATCAGTATCCATCGTAGATTCACCGTGAGTACAAAGAGCTTCAACTCTGAGTATTATTTCCCCATCTAATATTGTGGTTGTATCCCAATCATAATAGGATGTTTCTATTCCAGATATTATCTCAGTCCAGTTTTCCCCATAATTACAAGAATAATAAACCGAAAAAGTTACTTCGTGGTTTTCAGTGTCAATAGGTGTAATCCAAAGCATTCGGATAGTTCCATTAATCCTAGTTTGTTGCCATTCAATCTCTACTTCATAAGGATCTGGTTCAGGCATACTTCTTGGATATAGTAAAATTGGCGTTGTTAGGTAATGTATCCAAGGTTGGTTTGTAGGTTCAGTTTGTGGATATTCGTCATAAAGGTGTATTTCTTCTTCTCCCCACATCTGCTCTGAAAGACTGTAGGGATTATCTACAATTCCATCCTCATCCTCATCTAAAGGGTTTATATTATCCCAATAATTGTGATGGACATTAAAAGTAGGCCCACGGAGATCTGCTTGGGAATAGTATTGCATACTTTGATATGATCCTTCAGCTTGAGAATTCGCAATAAAATCGTTTTCAGAAATGATATTTTTGTCGTTATCTGAAACAAAAGTGTCAAGATACGAATATCCTTCAATGGCAGTATAGCAATTATCATAAACGATGTTGTTTGCTATTGTGTTTCTGAATGATGACTGCTCAATCCTAATACCAAACTCTCTATTTTTCTGAATTGCATTGAACGTAATCACCGTTTTATTACAATTTTCAATCTCTATACCCCCTCTACCAGCTCTAGAGATGATATTGTTTGAAATTGTACAATTATAAGAGTTCTGTGTAAGAATACCATAATCGT
This sequence comes from Candidatus Hodarchaeota archaeon, assembly GCA_016840305.1. The sequence continues at coordinate 15,832 of JAEOSP010000144.1, read as the reverse complement.
TACCATCATATTTATCTGTATTATCCATAATGAAATTATCAGTAATGATGCTATTGTGAGTAGAATCCAAAGCTATCCCATGGCCCTCAAAATTATATATTGAGCAATTTGAGATAATTAGACCTTCAATATTGTTTCCATCAAAACCAGTTCCAATATTACCCATGGTAATATCAATGAAAGAGCCGTTTACCATTGATGAAACATCCAGACCACTCCCACTATTATTGAGAATGATAATATCCGCAAAATCAACATGATGAGAATCAAATAAATAAAAGCCTGAATCGCTGTTGTTGCAAATTTCACCTGATTTAAAAGAGGTTTCATCTGTAGATTCTATTTTCACTCCATACCAAGAATTATTATTAGAGGTAATACTTGATAAGTAGCATTGATGAGAATTACTAATCAATATTCCATCACCAGAATTATTAAGGGAAGAAAAGCTTGATAAGTTGCATTGATGAGAGTTTCTGATCGATATTCCATCACCAAAATTATTAGTAGCTGTGATTCCCAAAAATGAGCTACTGTTAGAGTTGTAAATATTAATTCCACCATTTTCGTTATTTTCAGCTAGTATTGTGGAAAAATTAGCGTTCTCAGACGTACTAAAATAGATGCCTGCTCCTGGGTTCAAGTATGTATGTATATTATGCAATATGCTATTCCTGACATTGGTCATACTAATTCCACTCCCACCCTCGGTACTATTAATATCTATTAAAGCACTGTTATTTGAGCTGCTAATACTAATTCCTCCCCAGGAATTTTTAAAGGAAAAATGCTTAGATACTGTACAATTACGAGATTTATATACATTAATACCCAATTCTCTATTATTACTTGTAATTGTATTGTTAATAACCCCATGAGTTACATTTGTAAAACTGATTCCATTCACACCATTCTGCACTAAACAATTTGAAATTTGAAAATGAACATCAGTATGGTAAATTTTTATCAGATCTTCATTATTTTTAGTTATGTTCAAACCATGAATGAGGTATGGTGTCTCAACACTTCCATCACCTGTCCAATTGTTTAAGCTAGCTTGAACAGCAAAATCATTATTACCATTAATTAAAATTGGAGAGGAGTCATTGTATGTTTGCAATTCTTCAATACTGAAACGAAAAAAACTAAGAGAAGATCGTCTATTATCTGGTTTTGTATGAAAAAATTGTTCCTCAAGATCATTAGAAAACATATTTCTAGTCAAATCATGGTTCTTGGATGAGCTAATATTATTTGGTAAAATTATCTCTGAATGTAATGATTTAAGTCCCCACATAAATCCTGAAAGGTTGATTAGCCCGATTAATAATAAAAAATAAAGTTTTTCCCTTTTAAAATTGTTTTGTCCCTTTTTTAGGTTTTTTATCCACAAGCAAAGCATCTGAATCACTCCCGTAAGTTTGATTAGACTCGATTCACATATTTGCATCTAGAGTTTCAATAAGGTATATAGAGTTTTCTTTTGTAAAGTGAAGAGGTAATGTCTTCATAAGAATTGAGAAGGTAAAATTACTTACATCTTTTGTTTTGTTTATTTAATCAAGTTAATACATCTAAATATAACTCTAACCATTACTCATTCTCTATTTAGTTACTAAGCTTATTTGGTTATTAGAGATATATTACCAAATTATTTGGAAACTCATTTGACGAATTTTTAATCTCTCTTTCTCAAATTATCAGTTTTAATTGATTCTTATTTAAAAGTAGAAAACTTTAAGAAACCTCCTCTCGCGTTAAAAACTATTTCAAAAGGTATCAAAAGTCTGTTATTGAAATCTACAATGAATGGTTTATATATAAGAGGGACACTGAATGGTTTCAAAGTATACTAAATTGGGAGGAGTATTATTAATTCTTAGTATATCATTAACGATTATGATAAATGTTCTTCAAGTTCCGATTCCTTTCGCTACAGGAACGTATGGTAAATCAAGTGAGTTAGTTCCGATTCCAAGTAATGGTACATATGTTGATATCTTATTGGGAGAGGTAAATAACCCAATACACCCATTTACAACCTATCTTTCAGCAATATATGGTTTAAAATGTGAGAATGGTCAATTGACAGCAAAAACTATGTTACTTTATTCCGATTCCAGTACCGGTCTCGGTCAAATCCCCTGGACTGAGAATACTTACTTTTTAAATTCAGAATCTGGTGAAAGTGAAATTACAAGATCCATAACTTATTCATTGAATGGGAAGTATGCTGCGAGAAAGTATTCAATTTATTTGAGAGTATCCTGTGATATTAATCATATTAACACTGGTAATCTTACTTTAGAATATAGAGAACTAAAGGCTAATTTTATGTTTTTTACAACAATTTTACCGAGTTTGAGCGGGTTCGCAGGTATAATTGTTATGATAGCTGGGTTCATCATCAACTACAGAAAAATGGCAAAAGGGAAACAACCTACAATCAAACCTGGTTGGGAACCAACATTACAATGGGGGGGTTCGAGTACTTCAAAGAAACAATTGGAAAAAACACCTCGAATGGCTATTAAGACTAAAAAATCTTCCTCTAAATCAAAAACGAAAAAAACGATTGTTAAAAAAGAAGTTCCGATAAGCGGTCAAACTATTGCATGTAAATTTTGCGGAAAAATGATGCCTAAGTCAGCTTTCTTTTGTCCACACTGTTATGGTAAGATCCGATAGGAATAAGTTTTTTTTACATACTTATATTTCAGCAGGAGCTAGGACAGATTTTTCAGCTAGTGTCATCTTAAAATACTAAATGTTGAAGCACTTACATATGCCAAATTACGCAGTTTTAGGACTTGGAATGATGGGATCAGCAATATGCTTTGATTTATTGACGTATGATCCTTCTTCTCAGGTTTTTGGCTTTGATAAGAGCTTGGAAGCGCATAAAAAGCAGAAGAAAAAATTCAGTACATTTGATGATCGATTTCACACTTTTTCTTTAGATTTAAGTTTGAAAGATTCTCATGAAACACATATTCTGAGACAAATATTAACAGAAAAGAATATTTCAGTTGTTTTTGGAGCAATAGATTATAAATACAATTATTGGTTGACAAAATTATGTATACTCGTAGGATGTAGTTTTGTTGACCTAGGTGGAAATCCCACTGTTGTACAAAAGCAGCGAAGCCTTGAGAAAGAAGCAGTAAAAACTGGTGTTACAATTATTCCTGATTTAGGTTTGGCTCCCGGCTTTATCAATATTATTGCAGCTTATGGAATGAGAAAGTTTGATTCTTTAAAAGAATGTCATTTGAGAGTAGGAGGACTTCCTCAAGAACCAAAAACAATACTAAAATATCAACAAGTATTTGCAATTCGAGGACTAACAAATGAGTATGTTGAGGACGCACGGATTATTAGAAATAGAAAAATTCAGGTCATTCCATCACTTACAGAATTGGAAATATTGTCCTTTCCTGAACCATGGGGAGATTTGGAGGCTTTTCAAACCGCTGGTGGATCAGCCTCACTTCCAGAACTATATGAAAATCAAATAGAGGAACTTACGTATAAAACTATACGATTTCCAGGCCATCTTCAATTCTTTAAGTTCCTAAAGGATTTTGATTTCTTATCGAGCTCTCCATATCCAAAACGCCCTACAATAACCCCACGAGAAGTAATTGAATACTATCTTTCAAAAAAACTCCCTCGTAGTCAACCGGATGCTGTATTGTCACGAATAACTATTATAGGGATAATAAAAGGTAAACTTGTCAAGCATACGTATCAATTAATCGATTTGATGAACAAAACAACAGGCTATTCAGCCATGGCAAGAACAACTTCTTATCCCACAAGTATAATTGGGCAGTTTATTGCGCACAAGAAAATTTCTTCACTTGGTGTTGTATTCGCAGAAACAGCTGTTCCAGCTGATCAATTACTTCAGGAATTGGAAAAAAGATCTATTACATTTGAATTCATAGAAGAAGTAATTGAGGGGTAAAAAAATTCTCCCCTCTTCCTTTTCGGAGTTTTTACATCCTTTCTAATCTAGAAATTCTCTCTGCGATTGGGGGATGTGTTGAAAACATACCAGCAAAACTCTTTGAAGAGAGAGGGTTTGCAATGTACATATGACTTAGACTAGGGCTAGGTTGAGGGCTATTACGAGATTGTCTTGAGTATCTGGAATGAGTTTCTAACTTTTTAAGAGCATTGGCCAACCCTAAAGGATTACCTGTAATTTTAGCAGATTCATTATCAGCAGCATACTCACGACTTCGTGAGATCGCCATTTGCACAAGAATAGCAGCGATAGGTGCAACAATCCAAGTAATTAATAATGCTAACGGATTAACATTGTTTTCCCTGTCAGTAAAACTAAACCATATAGCCATTCTTGAAACAAACATGATAGCTGTCGCAAAAAGAGCAGCAACTGTCTGAATAAGAGTATCCCAGTGTTTAATATGACTGAGTTCATGAGCAAGGACGCCATCGAGTTCATCAGGAGATAAAATATCTAGAAGACCTGTATGAACAGCAACAACGGCTTTTCCAGGAGAACGACCAGTTGCAAAAGCATTAGGTGTGGGATTTCTTACAATTGCAATTCGAGGTGTTGGAATCCCAGCAGATTGAGATAATAACAGCACACGATTGTATAAAGCTGGTGCCTCATGTTCATCAATAATCTGGGCTCTTGTCATTTTCAGAACTAAAGTATCAGAATACCAATATGAGAAAAATACAAATAATCCTGAAAATAATAGAAAAACCATTGGGGAAATATTAAATATAACTGAAATGATATAGAATATTGTAATTAAAACTCCAAACAGCATTCCAGTTTTAAGTAAATTAGTAATATCCATAGGAATCATCGTTTAATTTAGTATGAATAAATTTTCCCTTCAATTCAACTATCCCTTTCTTTTTTTATAGTGACTAGGTTTGAGGAACTATGATTATTCGTTTACTGTTTTAACCACTTGTACTTGGAATGAAACATCGAAACTATATGAAAGCACAATTCCAGCCCATTCAGAAGGAAGCATTACGTACAAAATACACACTTATGACAGTAGAGGAAATAGTATCACTAGTTTAATTCAGGGTTATAACATAATACCAAAAGAAACTATCCAAACGACTGTAACGAGTATAAAAAGCACAACCACTAATACAGGCACCAAATCAACGGAGGGATTAGTATTTTCGATAACCATCATTGTATTGATACTGAAGAAGAAGAGAATCAAGTCATCTTAGAAGAAAAAAAAAGAAAAAGAGGTGGGAAATTAAATGAAATGATCAATAACTAAGACAATACCACCGATGAAAACGAGGAGACCACCAAGGCCAAGGCCTACGATACCAACAACAATGTAGATGATACCCCAGACAAGTAAATCACCCTTACTTTTGCCAGAAAGTTCTCTATAACCATAAAGAGCAATAAGACCACAAATGATCATTATAGCTGCCAAAAATAGCCATTGAAGATCTCCTAGGTCTAGTAAACCACCTACAAAATTCGTACCAAAATCAATACCACCTATATTAAGGGATAAATTCAAATCGGGTAATAAACCATTGATAGCCATAATGATGCCAAAAATGACCAACAAAATACCACCAATGGCACCTAATATACGTCCTATAAATTTCAAATCTGCCATTTTAATCACATTATATTTCGTTTTTTTTTATTAAAAAGATCCTGTGATCGAAAAAATCACATCTTCTGAAGATTAATTTCTTTACTTAAAAAATTTCCGAGCTAAAAAAAGAGAAAAGGTGGAAGATTAAAGGAAATTATCAATTAAAAGGACAATTCCACCAATGAAAACGAGGAGACCACCTAGACCAAAGCCAAGAATACCAACTACAATGTAAATGATACCCCAGACTAGTAAATCGCCTTTACCTTTACCACCAAGCTGTTGGTAACCGTAAATAGCAACAATTCCACAAATAATCATAAGTACAGCAGTAACTAACCATTGGAGATCACCAACAACAGCACCACCCACAAAATTCATACCTAGATCGACACCAAATTGGTTAAGAGCGAATACAACATCACCAAGTAAATTGTTGACGGCATATATGATACCAATGATAACCATCAAAAGACCACCAATGACACCTAATATACGTCCTATAAATTTCAAATCAGCCAATTTAATCACATTAAATTTCGTTATTTTTAGTTATAAAGATCCTGTGATTGTTTAAACCACACGTCCTATAAATGCTCAGATCCAAATAAAAAAATTCCGAGTTGGAAAAATGTAAACTTATGAACTTGTGCATATGAACAACATTCGAAGTTCATATTTTCCACTTACCATAGCACTCATTCTATTGGAAAAAAAATATGTTGCTGTTGATGTAACAATCTATTTCCTTTCTCAAGAAATACCTTCTTAGTAGGAAGACTGTGACTGACCGTGACTGATGACTCAATTATTCCACCTATAATTCCGATTCCTGAGGATTCCTTGACCATCAAAAATAACAAAGCTACTATCTACGGAGTAGCAATTGGAAAAGACACAGGACATTTTATTGTAGCTACTTATTCTCAAATTTATGCTGTATTTATTAATGCATCTCCTATTCTTCTATCAATTATTACCAGCATGAGGAATCTAATCCAATTAGCCGTTCAATTCCCTTTTGGTCGATTAAGCGATAAACATGGTAGAAAACCATTCTTAGTAATTGGGCTTTTTAGCTCGGCTGTTATGAGTTACCTTTTTCCTTTAATCACTGATCCTTTTATTTTACTAATGGCCATGATCATTTATTCCTTGGCTTTTAGTATTTTTACACCTTCCTGGATCGCATTATTAGGTGATACTTCTCATGAAAGTTCAAGAGGTTCTTATATTGGACGTGTTACTACTATTACAGTTATTTTTACTATGTTGGTCTTTTTACTTTCAGGCTGGATTATTCCCTTCTTTTCTACAGATTATGCTACGCAATATCTGCTGATCTATCGTATTGGTGCCTTTACATTTCTCCTTGCTGGATTCATTACTATGTTTTGGCTGCAAGAAACAAACCCGAATGGTAATTCTGGTCTTAATCAACATCCTACCCCTACGTCTAAAGTTAAAACATCTCGAAAGTCTTCTAGATTTACTTTTCGTGACATATTAGCTCCTTTTCGAGAGAATCCGACCTTTGCTCGATTTGTATTGATTAGTGCCTTTATGGATTTCAGTATGTCTACTGGTTGGCCTATTTTTGGTTTTATTCGTGAGCGGTATACTACTCCAAGCCAATATAGTTATCTCTGGGCAATCCATATGTTGTGCCAGATCTTTTCACTCTCCATTGGAGGCAAGCTGATTGACAAGTACGGGAAGAAGATTGGATTCAACGGGCGAAGAATCATGTTTTTAATACCATTGGTTTTATTTTTCGCCAGAAATTGGGTAGAACTCGCTATTGGAAATTTCATCGGAGGAATCGGTTATGGCCTTTATTTCATAACTACTACTGCTTATATCATAGATTCTGCACCAGAAGAATCCAAAGGTAGGTATGTTGGGACATATCAACTTATTATGGGCTTTGCTACCTTTCTTGGATCCCTAAGTATGGGAGTAATTGCTGAGCTACTCATTCCTATTATGGGAAAATGGCCTGCAATCTATGCTCTTGTTCTCGCTGTAATAGTTTTGCGAATTCTGGGCGGTTTGGCCTTTTATTTTGTTGATGAACCTAGTAAACCAAACCTTGAAGAAAACGTTATGTAGCTACTTACTATCTCATACGCCAGTTCCTTTCTGAGCTGAAATTTTCTGTTTATACTCACAAAACATCTCAGATAGTGCACTGAAATCTGCTAAAAAAAAGAGGGGGGAAGGATTAGTTTATGTCCTCTTACGTCTGGTAATGGGAACCAGCATAAGTAAGCATAGAACTAAGGTGAATAACTCGAAACCTGGAGTAATTACAGGAGCATCTTCATTACTAATAGTAATGTCTATGACATCACTAATTGATGCGCCCTCAATAGAAACCTTCAATTGATAATCCCCATCAGATACATCTGAAGTTGTCCAAGTAAACTGAGTGGAAGTAAGACCTGTAGCTAAAGAGCTCCATGTAGTGCCATCGTCTGCCGAATACTCTAATTTGTATGTCATTATTTCCGCAGGAGTACTAGAAGCGGCCCATTGCAATGTTTCTGTACCAGCTAGTGTTGAACCATCTGTGGGATCTGTAAATTCTATGGTATACGTAATTACTGTTTCAGTAACTGTTACTGTGACATCATCTATTGCTTCTTCTCCATTAGCATCAATAATCTTACAGAGAATTGAATAAGTACCAACGCCAAGGTCAGAAGCGACCACATCGAAAGTGATGGTTCCTTTACCATCCCAATCTGTTTGACTATCTTTAACTACACCATTTACGGATATATTATAATCTACAGGAGGAAGAACTTCTAATGCAGTCCACGAGAGCGTATGAGTTGATGTATCCATATCATTCCACATTTTATCACTAGGACCTACTAGTGTAGGATCACTAACAATGTTCCAAACAACAGGCATCAGCGGAGTGTAGTCACCGATATTGATTCCATAAATGGTAGTTAACGAAAAACTAGTATAATAGGTATCTCCTTTGGAACCTGAAAAGACCTGACTTTTTGCTACGATACTAACACCTGTTGAAGTTCTTGCCGAAACAGTGATGTTAAACTCACCATCATCTATCAAATAGATATAGATGTGATAATACCCCTTATAAGGTTCATTTACATCTATTTGTTGTGGAAAACCGGCTGGACCACTATTATAAGTTGTCAGATCTGTGCCATCAATTACTTTATTTGTGTAATTATAACCAGTGTGAGCCCATTCATCATCATAGAAATGAAGGTGTACTCTTCCATATACTGTGATACTTATTTTTTTGGCCTCACCTAATGATCCAAATCCTACTTGTGCACTTAAAACTGCCAATAACGTTGCATAAACGGGATCCTCAGATCCAGGAGTGTTGTCCCAGAACCATAGATCCATGTTGGCAGGATCACGAATGACATGCTTCCTTAAAAAGCCATATATCGATGTGTAGAGATGATAATAATCAGCTCCTGGTACTGCTTGGCCTGTTATTAAAAGAGCCTTGGCTGCAGATACAATAGCATAATACTGATATCCTTCTCCGTAAAAATCATCGAATATATAGTCTGTTTCCCATTTATCGTCCATCCATTTCAGTGCTTCGCTTATCATTGTGTCTGTATCATCATATCCCATTAACCCAAGACACCATACTCCCGCAGCAGTCATACGAGAACTAGGATATCCATAACCAATTTCAGGTTGGTAAGAAAATCCATAGAAGATATCATCTGGTGTACTATAGCAATTTCTGACAAACATTTCAGCTGCATCCCAGGTTGTTTGGGGGATATCTAATCCATATTCTCGGGCTGCTGCAAGAGCGATTATTGACCATTGAGTGTTGCTAAGATCAGACCAGTTTCCTTCGAAATCGATTGTGATATTATATGGGTTATAATTCCAACCACCATAATAAGGATTGCTAGGATAATATCCAAGAGGTTCAACATTTTGTGCATCAACAAGCCACTGAACTGCATCTTCTATCATCAGCTCTAGTTCTGAATTACTTACGCCCCACGCACGATATGAAATCATTAGGGGAATAAGACCCATAATGGCAACAGAAGTTTCATAATTTTGATTTCCCATAAGCTCATTTGAACATATAGAACCATCACCATTGAGCTGTGATTTTATATATTCATAACAATTGTCAACATACGGATCATTGTATGAAGAACCATTTTGAAGGAAGGCCAACATTGCCCAAGATGTGAAAGCTACAGAACGCGTACCTGGATCATCATGTCCTCGCCAGTCCTCTCTAGACCACATATATGAACCATCGGGTTGCTGTTGTTCCTTAAGCCATTGTAAACCGTGGTTTAGGAATTCTTCTTCAGTTGCTGGGACGTCATCTATAACTGTAATTGGAACATTTACTGTTTGTTCATTTAATGCCCCATCTCTGGCTATTAGGACTAAATCATATGAACCAATCCAATTATTGTCTGGATAGATCATTGTAATAATCCTGTCATCAATGGTAGGCCTTAATGCAGTTATATTATGTGGGTCATCTTGCCATTCTGGAAGACTATAATAGAACGATGGATTTGTAGATGCAATGGGTACATCATTGCTTAATTTTGAATTGAAAATATCAAATTGCATTAATCCACTAACATCGTCGATCACACTTACATTGAACATAAAACCAAACTCATCACTTAGAGTTGCTCCCGATTGTGGGTTATTTACTGTTACTGTTGGAGCATTAGTGTCTAGCAGTGGAGTTATAGTTATATCAAATGTAACGTCTTCAGGAATTCTAAATCCATCCCAAGATTCATAACGTACTTCTATTCGTGACCAAAATTCAGGGCCAAATACGGTTAACGGTACATAAGCATTCAGTGTTGGTCCATTTATATTAAAATTGAAATGAAATAGTGTATCATAACCTGAAAAATCGAAGGTTTCAAAGTAAATTTCTAAATTACCTTGGAAGTCATACATATCCTGAGGATATTTTGTATCTTGATCTGTTACCACACTAATATTCAACATATTGTACATACTTATATCAGCAGAATTATTGATCCAAAAGCTGATCCATTCACCCTTATTGGCACTAAGAGTGGCACTATAGGGCAAATTTAAACCAGGCAGGGGATCGATATCTTCACAGAGGAGGTCATGATTATGATCAATATAACCTTCTGTCCAATCTTCTGGTCCATCTATTGCTCTTCCATTCAAGTAAACATAATTCCATATGGTGAAATTGTACATTGGATAGGTTACGTTTCCTAATGGAGGATCAATATCGTTTACATCACCCATTGTTCTTAATTTTCTGATATCAAACCACAAATCTACAGTATGAGTCCCTTTGGGGAACCAAGAGGTATTAAAGGCATAAATACTCTCACGTCCCATTAATTCTCCATGAAATTCATAAAAACCATAAGCATCGAAATCAACTGGAAAATTAAATACCGCATAATCGAATTTACCATTTGAATTAATGTCTGTTAGTGTAATAGACCATGTGGAATTATCATCGTTTATTAAAAATCCAGGAGGATTAATTTCTCTAAGAAGTGGTATAGGATCAGAAGTTGTATAATCTAAAGGTAAAGCTGGAGTCATGGCTGGACGAGTCCAATATTGATTTATCTCATCCCAATATCTGAGGTATATTGTTTCATTAAAAACAATAGGTCCATCATTTGGGAGCTGATAGGCTGGTATCCAGAAATCCAGAGGAGTTAGGACATCTTTAGTAACAAAAGTACGATTACTAATGTAATATCCACTTATGGAAATTTCCGCTTCTATCCATTCTGTTATTGATGAATTTATCATCGCTTGAAGATGTAAATACTCATAATAAACGCCATCATCATCGATATCAACGAAGTTATCGGTCCATGAATCAGCAGTAATTGTAATATTAGGCTCAAATTCCGCAGCGGAATATGCACGACTAGATGTAAACAGATGTGGTTCACTCATGTCACTATTACCCTCAGTATGAGCTATAGGTGGAACGACAGTTGGTGGGGGATTATAAGGATCATAATTTGCAAAATCGAACAATGTTACATTCCATATACCGAGGTAACCATTGAATCCAGTTGAATTCATCTGGATTCCCATAAATGCTATCCTTACTGTTATGTCAGTATTTAGAACATCACCTAAATACTGCAATTCTCCTGAACTATAGGCGTTCATGTCTTGCCCCATAACCCAAGGAAATGGGTTCATTGTTGAACCTGGAATTGTAAGATTTATGAAAGCAATAAGGTAGAATTCACCAGAGTTGTGAATCTGGAGAGTCAAATCTACATAATAGACATCAAAATAAGTATCACCATCCGTATCTATGGTACCATCAGTTGCTGAACTCCAATCTAAGGTCGCATTGGGACCATTGTGTATTTTTTGGTTTACATTGACTAACTTACATGTAGAAAGTGATTGATCAGTATAAACATCTTCTAAAATTATTGTATTTACTGATATAGCTGCAATAGGTGTAATCAATGTCATGATTATTAAAATAGACAAAAGTATTTTTCTCTCTATTCTCATTTTCATTCACGTTGTTTTTTTATTGTGAAATAGCGATGTAATTACAGATATTCACACTTATATAACTAGCTCCTTCCTGCCTTCCACATCAGAATCGTTCTGGGAATCACTTTCTTACTCTTGTCAGAGTTCTAGTATGAAGGATCTCTTAGAATGACATTTTTAATCTATCTTTTGATTCATTTATTGATTTAACACAATATTACATTTTTATTAAGTAATCTAAATGTATTACCGCAATTTGTAAGCAATCAAATGTTTGAAAATAAGAACACACTAATTTACTTACTTTCACGAACGCCAGTTGCTTTTTGAGCAGAGATTTTCTGCCTATACTCATAAAACATTTCAGATAATTCCTGAATCTGAGATAGTAGCTTTTTAATTTTCACATGCAAAAATTTGTAATTATCTATCAACAAATCACCGTTAGAAATAACGTAAGTAATCTCATTACCGCTTGCAGCCCAGATTAAATTCTCAACAACATTATCTATTCTTGTAGGAGTAAGATTTGGATAGGATAGATTGACAATGCAGATATCCGCGATTTTTCCTGGTTGTAAAGAACCAGTGTTATATCCTAAAATCTCCGAAGGAATAATCGTTATCCTTTCAAGAACATCTTGAGCGGTCATTAGTGTCGCGTCTTTATGATAAGCTTTCTGAAATTGAGCAGCCACTCTAGCTGCATTCAATATATTCTGGTTATCCGCGCTTCCAGACCCATCAGTTGATATTGCAAATGGTATGCCTCTTTTTTTAAACTCCTGTAAAGGTGGCATCCCTGATCCTAGTATAGTATTAGCTAACGGATTATGAACTACAGATGTTTCAGTTTTTGCTAATATTTCCAAATCTTTTTCTGTACTATTAACTTGATGTCCTACAAATGTATTCTTATCTAGAAAATCTATAGATTGAGCATACTCAATGGGAGTCATTCCATATTCCTTTGTGAACCACTTCGTCGTAGCTGGTTCTTCGCTTGAATGAATATGAATCATTGTTTGATGATCATCAGCCCATTTTTTAAGTTTTTTAAGTAGTTCTGGTCCATTTGAGAAGAATTGATCTGGTCCTGGAATTATTCGGAGATTGGGTTCATCCTTGTACTGATCATATAATTTATCTAACCTATCGATCGCGATTTCTGCAGGTTTGTCTAATATCCTTGGATCATAATGTCTATCCTGAGCTCCCACAGCAATAATAATTTTGGTTTTCGCATCACGATTGGCTTCTATTAGTTCTGGAACATGGTATTTATTGAAATTACAGTGATGGACTACTGCTGTAGTAATTCCATGCTGTAAATCATCGATTCTTCCTTTTAGGTAGGTAATATAATAAGGGGATTTTCCGAACTTTTCTGTTAGAGCTTTTTCTTCCGCATGAAGGAAGCCTGTAAAATGGTTCACCGCTTCATCAAGCCATGTTGTCAGATAAACGTCTTTAGCTATTCCTATTAGTGGTGACTCATGATCATGACCATGTGCTTTAACAAATCCTGGTAAGGCAACCCCGTTTATTTGAGGTACATCTTCACTGCGAGTAACACTCTGATTATTTGCACCGATTACTTCAATATCACCATGAAATTTAGTTAAAATTTCAGTAATATGCCTATGATCAAATTTCCCGACTTCTTTGATCAAATTTCCTTCTGTAAGGATGTATCCATCCTCTATTCTGGTTGTTCTTCCTAAGGTATCAGACATTGGCACCATTAATCTGGTTCGAACTAAAATATGTTTCATATTCTGCCCAACTGGTTTTAATGACTATTAGAATTGTTTATTCTTTGCAGGTTACACATTGAAAAATATAGAGGTCATTTTTCACAAGGATAATTTTATGATAAATATTCTTTAAACAAAACTAAAAAAGTGATAGGATGCATAGCAATTTGAGATTTGGTGAATTTATTTGGATCTTCTAATTAAGAACGGAACATTAGTTGACAGTACTGGAATGTATCAAGCAAATCTTGGAATTAAAGATGGTAAAATTTCTGTTATTTTTCAAAGTGATAAAGGGATTTCCGCTGATCCAGAGATAGATGCTACTAAAAAATTAATTTTTCCTGGAATTGTGGATACTCATGTTCACTTCCAACTCCAAGATATGGGTAAAATAATTTCAACCGATACATTCGCTTCTGGAACAAAAGCAGCAGCGTTTGGTGGAGTCACTACATTTATTGATTTTGCTGACCAAACACGTGGAGAATCACCTTTAAAAGGATTTTTAGCTAGAAAAAAGTCAGCAGATCCTCAAGTTGTCATTGATTACACATTACATGTTTCCAAGACAGACATGGAATTTATGGATGAAATACCTGAACTGATTAATAAAGGAATAACAAGTTTCAAATTTTTCACAACATATGGTTGGAGAAAACTTGATTTAAAGGATGCAGAAATTCTAGAGTTCTTCCAAGAAGTAAGAAAAAATCGTGGTTTAGTAATTGGTCATTGCGAAAATGATTCCATGGTTACAACATATCGTGAACAACTAATTCGTGATAATAAAACTGAACCTATCTATCATGCTCATTCTAGACCTCATATAGCAGAAGAGGAGGCCATAGAGAAGGTAATTCTGTTTGCAAAGCGCACAGGCGTTCATCTTCATATTGCACATATAACAACCAAACAAGGAGCTGATCTATTGGCTCAAGCAAAAGCTTCTAATTTGCGAGTAACAGGCGAAACTTGTCCTCATTACTTATTACTCAATGAAAGTGCCTATAATACTCCAGATGGATATTTGAATCTCATGTCACCTCCTCTCCGTTATGCTAAAGATCAGCAAGCTTTACTAAAATACATTCAATATGGTAAAGTGGATCAGATTATAACCGACCATTGCGAATTTTCTAGAGAAAAAAAGGGAAATGGGTTGCTTCCATTTCATGAAATTACTAATGGAATCCCTGGTATCGAAACATCCCTTCCTCTTATGCATGAATACCTCGTTAATTCTAATAAAATTTCATATCCTAAGCTTGTTGAATTGATGTCCACAAATCCAGCTAAGATATTTGATCTTTACCCGAATAAAGGCTCCTTACAATTAGGTACTGATGCAGATATTGTAATTTTCGACCCCTTCATTGAGAAAAGAATCAGTCCATCTGACCTGCATTACGGCATCGATTGGAATCCTTTTACTGATTTCAAAGTGAGAGGTTGGCCTATTACAACGATTTTGAAAGGGAAAATTTTGTGTAACAATGGTGAGTTTATCGGGCCCATCAATCTTGGTAGGTTCATTAAGCGTCAGCCTCATCATTATTCAACATAACCAGTTTTTTTTAAAAAAAGGATCTAAAAGAATGACATTTCCAACCCCTGAAACTGAAGTCAATAAAGGAATTATATCTATCTTCACTGATGGAGCGTCAAGGCAAAATCCTGGACCAGCCGCTGCCGCTTTCGTAATTCTTCGAGATGAGCGAGTTCTTTTCGAGGATAGCTGCTATCTTGGTGTTCAAACAAATAATCAAGCAGAGTATCAAGCAATCATTAAAGGTCTTCAAAAGGCAAGTGAACACACTAAAGATAATGTAATTGTCTTTTCAGATAGTGAATTAGTTATTAAACAACTTAATGGAAACTACAGGGTAAAAAAGCTTCATTTGAAGTCTCTTT
>JAEOSP010000143.1 GCA_016840305.1 Candidatus Hodarchaeota archaeon | reverse complement strand
TTGTAGAAACAAATATGTAGATTATTCAAATTTAAGTCCGTTTTTACACTACATTTCAAAATAAATTAAGTCCTTCAGTGTTGAAATCATTAACTTGCTTGGAGCTCTTTTTGATAAGTGAATATTGAACTGGAGCAATATAAAGAAACCAAATCTACGAATATCGTAAAAAAAGACAGGTATGTATTTTTTAGAATTTGCTAAACGAGATTTCAATAGATTCAGGTTAATGTTTTTATTTGAACCTCCTGAAGCTGATGGTGGTTCAGGGCCGTTTGAAGAAGCCTGTAATCTTCAATCATTGGAACAAATGAAGCTATTAGTTAAACAGATAATCAAGGAAGAAAACCTTCCTGTTAAAAATAGTGATTTCTTTACTTATGCTATGCTTTCGATCGTTTTGGGAGCTGCGGTGACAAATTCCCCAATTAATGCTTATCTGCTTGAAGATCAAACTATTATGGATGAGCAATTTGATGAGTTCATTATTCAATTAATCGATTCTATTGTCATTGGACTTCAACATAAACTGTAGTATCATTAAATGCATCAGTTGGAATATTTGGTGTATTTGTTGTTCCCGTTTTGATTTTTTGATCATATGGAACAAATAAAAAGAAAGAATTCTGCTAGAACAATTTGTTAAAGTATATAAATGAAGATTATATCAATCAAGGAGTGTGAAGTGGTTACACAAAAGGTGTTAAGCTCATGAAGAATAGGAAGATAAGTCAAGGTTTCACTCGGGTTTTACTACTTTTGCTATCTATCATGTCATTCTCAATAACTTCTTCTCAAGCAAAAGGTTATCCCAAAAGTCTAGAGGCTTATGATTATAGCGGTTCAACAACCTTGAGTGCAGGTGACCATTTATTGAAGACTGTTACGGTAACTGGCATTTTTCCAAATCTTGAAAAAATCGTAATGTGGGTTCAAACAGACAATCCATCAAAAAATATTGACCTTTACATCATAAGTCAAGCAGCCTACCTCAAATTCTCAACTGGCCAAACATTCACCAAAACCAAATCTGCGGAATTTGTCTCAGAAGCAACTTTGGAATTTGATGCATTCTCTATGACATGGTATTGCGTATGGTCAAATAAAGGTCGGTCAAGTTCTGTTACCTTGGATTACTTTTTAGATGTTGGGGGTGACGATATACCTTCATATAGTGGTTACACATGGGTTAAAAATGGACAATCAGTAGCTGCTGGCAATTCTTACGCGTATCACGTGTCGTATGGGACACAAGACCTTTTATCAGGGTCTTTTAAAACTTATGTTTCATCTGACAAGATTGATTTCTTTATCTGTGATTCAACAGATTATAGTACTTGGAGTTCAGGTGGAACACCAACAACAGTTTATGAATCTCACTCGGATACCTCATCAGCTTCATGGGGACCCTTCCAACCTCCCTACACTGATGATTGGTACTTCGTCTATAGCGCGAAGGACTCTAGTGAACCCGTGACTTTTTCAGCGTATATTGATCGAGAACAATGGTATCCCCCAGGGTTATCGATTTGGGATCCCGCCTCAGACTCCTCGTGGAAACCAGGATCTGGCTACTCCATTGATTGGACCACGACGGGGACTGTTACCAACGTTGATATTCAGTTATATCGTAATGATACTTTCGTCTCAGAAATTGCGGCAGGAATAACGAATACGGATTCTTATTCCTGGAGTGTTCCAAGTGATATTGAATTAAGTACAAAATACCAGATTTATATTATCGATCCCTCAAATAGTAGCGTTAATGATTTCAGTGATTACTTTACAATTTCCACTACTAAATCTATCACTCTTAAGAGTCCTGTTGGAGGTGAGGAATGGGAAGCAGGTAGCACCTATGATATTACTTGGGATTGGACGGGGCTCTTTACTGCTGTTGATATTGAGATTTCAAGAGGTTTGTCTTGGCATTCTGCCATTGCTTCGGGGGTTCCTAATACTGGATTATATTCTTGGACAATTCCTACCAATTTCGATTATGGGACATTCTGGTCTATTTCAGTCTCTGATGCTTCTAGTTCATATGTGGATGATGAGTCTGATTACTTTAAGATCAATTCAGACAACGCACCACCCCCAGGCAATGGGGATGATGG
>JAEOSP010000015.1 GCA_016840305.1 Candidatus Hodarchaeota archaeon | reverse complement strand
TTTCCTGCAGCATCACCTACACTTTTAAAAACAGCTATAGTCGCTTCCGCTCATTTCTTGAATAATACATCCCCTATTCGTCAAGGTAATGGATTTTTGGATCTTAAATCAGCATATCAAATGCTTAGTGACTTGAATTCTACACCAATAATCTCTTTAGCTCCCAAGGCTATATCTTCGGATTTTTCATATTTTGGTCATTCTATAAATGGTCAAGAACGGGTTTATCGGATTGGGCTTTATTCTTCAAATAATACGAAATTTATTGGAATGAACGTAAGTGAACTTGATCAAACTTTAGCCGAAAGCTCGCTAATTAGCGGAACCAACATCTCTCAAGGTTACACGAACTTCAATTTATCAATCATGATACCGAGAGATCTACCTATGGAAACATGGAAAGGAAATATCACATTCAACTTTGAGAATATATCTACTAAAATCAATATTGAAATCAAAAACAAATATCCAGGGGGAAGTGTTTTATTTTATCAGGGATTTGATAATGATAGTTTCATTCCCGACGGACCAACAGGCACGTTCAGTCAACTACGTTTCTTGTTGGAAAACTATTTTGGCATGCAGGTTACTGGATTAGTTCGTTCCTCTTTGGGGGTGACAGCTACCGATCCCCTTAGTCTAGATGTTGATAATCGTTTAACAAAAGCTGAACTGGATAATTATGATATTTTAATTCTTGCAGATCTTGAATTTAATATCACAGATCCAGAAATTAACGCCATTCGCGATTGGGTATCAGATGGACACTCGTTACTTGTTCTATCCTACCCATCTTTAGTTCAAGAGGACACTGAAACTTTATCAAATGCTCGTACAATTAACCAACTTTTGGATATCTACGGGATATCAATAAATGATGACGACACAAAACCACGTTTTGATCACTTCACAAATGCAACTGTATTATCCAGCTCTATTTTTACAGATAATGATTTTACGTATGATTATAATGGCACAGAAGTAGAAACAAATGGTAATGAAGCACATGTTCTAGCCACGGCAACCGATTTACTTGATGGAACCAGTGTTAGTGTATCGGCGTACTGGGAAGATGGATCAAGTAAGGTTATTGTTTTTGGTGGAATGACTCCCTTTTTTGATACTAGTTTTATCTCCACGAACTATATTAACAATTACCAGGTAGTTTATCGGATTTTTTCATGGATGATTATTGATCAACAAACTCCTCTTGAAATAATTCTGACTAACAACCCTACCGCTGGTTCCTCAACAAATATACAGATTACTGTATTAGATGCATCCTATACTGAAGATTTTAACGGTACAATTATTGAGAGTAATGGATCATACACACAGATAGAATTTAGACATTCTATTAATACATTTGTGGGAAATTGGGTTCCCAAACTAGAAGGATCAGCCATTCTCTGGATAAATCTGCAAACTGAAGGAAAAATTCCAACAAATGGTCTTTATTTAATTACAGTATATAGAGGAGGGGAAGAATTTCTATTTTATATATTTCTCTTTAGCACATTCTTGCTAGTAGCAATTGGGTATTATTTGGTTTCATCCCGTCGTAATAATCGGCAACAACTTCCATTAGAGCAGCAATTAGCTCTTCGTTACAATAAAACTGAATCCAAAACTGGCACCAAGTCACTGGAGATTCAAGAATTTTGTCCCCAGTGCCGTTCTCCTCGCTACAATTCTAATTCTAAATATTGCTTTAAGTGTGGCAAAGAACTGTGAAAATTGTTACACATATTGATTTTGATGGTATATGCTGTGCTGCTTTATTCATCAGGAAGTTCGGAAGAAGTGTTGAAATTTACTTTTCTACCATTCAACAGGCAAGACAATTCCATCACGAAAAAAAACAAGTAGATTTCACATGCGATCTCCCTAAAGTCCATAATTCAATAAATATTGACCATCACAAAACTAATTTTGATGAGTTAATTGCTAAAAATCGTTTAACATCAAAAGATTTAGTAAAACCCGATGCCTCCTCTGCAACGGATCTAGTATACGAATACCTAGAATTCAAAAATGATAAAATAGCAGATCAAATCCAAGAGTTAGGCCATTTAGCTGATACTGCTCGTTTACCTCCAGAATATAAACCTCTTGATATTGTTTTGAATTTAAACGTCGAAGATACATCATTCCTTCTAACCATTTCCCAATTATTGGCAGAACAAGGAAAAGGAGTTTTAACAACAAAGTGGCTTGAAGTTGAACATCAGAAGGTTGTTTCTACGTTCGATAGAACTCGAAAGGTCATTAAGAAATTTTTAAAGCAGTACACTGTTTTACCACGCATTATAGTTATAGATACACGTGAAACAATACCTGGGAAGCTTGCTAAAGAAGTATTTCAACCTTTTTTTGAGCATAACGCAGTTGTTATTGCCCTAATATACAAAAAATCAGCTAATGATGATGTACGGGTAAGTTTTCGTGTTACTAAGCCTGAACAGGAGAATTACGACGTGTCCATAGTAGCAGCAGCACTTGGAGGTGGAGGACATCGTATGGCTGCTGGTTGTACCCCTGAATCAAAATTATTACCTGAAATCGTTATTAAACAACTACTTACTATAAAAAAATCGTCTGATGATATAGAATATTATTCACTTGGGGAATTTCAGTGATAGAAAGGACATAATACCCCAAAATTGCATCTATATTTACCGATTATTATTCCGTAAGTTAATAAGTTATTTTGTAAAGTTACAGCTTTAGAGCATAATATTATGTTTTTGCGCTAAATGGGCTTTTGCTAGGTAAAACAAATTGAAAGTTGGTATTTTTTCAGATTCTTGGGTTCCCAATCTCAATGGGGTTGTTATTTCTATAATCAACGAAGTTCAGACTCTTCGTAATAATCATGATTTTGTTATTTTTGTTCCGAAGTTGAAGCAAGCTATTCCCTTCGAGATTGAAGGCGTTCCGATATATGAACTTCCTAGTATGCCATTTCCAGGTTATCCTGGTTATAGTGTCGCTTTTCCTCCAACTAAAATTAATAAAATTATGAAGGAAGAAAAATTTGACTTTATTCACAACCATACGCCATTCTCACTTGGTTATTTTGCTACATTGTCAGCCAAAGTATTCTACAACCTCCCATTGTTAAACCATTATCATACGCATCTAGTTGAATATTCAGGACATCTTATCCCCTTTGGGGATCATTTTGCTAATAAAATAACTGCCATTCTTAAACATGCAGTATGGTTTTACATTCGTATGTTCTATAGATTCTCTGATGTCATTGTTACACCATCCAAAACTCTTCAGTATGATTTAGTTCGTCATGGAGTGAAAGAACCAGTTTTTTCATTACCAAATATGATCTCAGAGGTTTTTTTAAGAAAAACAAAAAATTCAACTGAAGATTTAGACTTACAAGATAAGATTCGAAAGGATTACGGAATTAAATCTTCTTCACGTATCATTATGTACTGTGGTAGAGTTTCCCATGAAAAGAAACTGGAAGTTCTATTTCATGCCTTTAAAACAATTCAGGATAAATTCCCTGACGCTTTTCTTTTAATCGTAGGCGATGGCCCTTCCCTTGAGAAATATAGAAAAATGGTAAAAGGTCTAAAAGTCAGAAATTTTGGTTTTACTGGATTTATAAGTCACACCAAACTACCAGCAATATATCGAATGGCTTATATTATGGCAACTCCAAGTGATACAGAAACACAAGGATTAACAGTATTAGAAGCAATGAGTCAAGGTATTCCTGTCATTGGAGTAGCAAGAGGAGGTGTCATGGATTATATTGCTCATAAGAAAAATGGATTAATTACTCCACCTGGAGATTCCGATGCTTTCGCTGCTTCAATAGCTACATTACTTTCAGAACCCGATACATACAAGAAGTATGCATTAGCTGCGTCTAAAACCGTAAAAATGTACTCCTCTGCAGGTTACAATAAACTACTTGAAAAAGCATTCCGAATAACCAGTGATATCTTTGCTGAATCCAAATAGGAATAAAATATTGAAGATTCAGAATTAAATTGAGCATTTGTACAATCTTTCAAATATAAAAGAGAATCAACCATTTCTATTTTTACTATACTCTATCTTGTGTTAACAATCAAACCTAAATGTTTGAGATTTAAAAATGTGATGAATATGTCTTTACAACAAGCAGATCTGAGTGATCCAGTAACATTAATTTTACTGATAATTTCTGTCGTTTTAGTAGCAATTGCTCTATATATTAGCGCACGTTTAATTGCAGGTAAGAAAGAAACTGATTCAGGATATATAATCCGTCTTTTACTTGTTGCCGTGATAATTGTCCTTTTGGTTGCTTTAGTAATAGGAGCAATTGTAGGTGCAGTTTCTCCAATTCCCTTCATTGACACTGCTGCAGCCCAATTAGTTCCGGTGTTAATCTATCTCGCAATTGTTTATTTGATTAAGTACTTACTCATTCCAGAGAAAGCTGACTCAACAAAGTGGAATGCTTCCATATGGATTGGTGTAATAACCCTTTTCTTAATCTACCTGATAAATTCAATTGCAGTATTTCTAGAATTCCCTCCACTCATCACTGGGGTATAATTACTCCCCAGTTTTCATTTTTCTTTCTTATTTACCTTAAAGGTAATATTTCTACAGTATTCTTATTTAGAATTTTGATGCTTCAAGGGTAGTACCCTTGACAAAATTGAAAAAGCACAGGAAAAGCAGTTGAATCAGGATACATTATGATAAACAATGAATTGAAATTAGTTCGCTGAACTCAGAATTATCCTGAATATTTGTTAGGTTTGGTAAAAATGCACAAGCTTCCACCTACGCGTCCCAAATACACAAAATATCCTCTCGGACTTCTTCGATCAATGATAGTCATATCTGATTGGAATTCTTTCATAAATTCAGAAAGCGGCATGGATAATTGCTTGCTATATAAAGATCAGAAGGTTCAAAAAATAACTAATGCATCAATTATATTTGTTCCTGTAGATTTCTCACGTGTAATAGAAAATCAACGTTCATACATACTATTATATGGTGCTGGGATTTACTGGACTAAATTTTCAGTTACTTCCCCTCAAACCATAACGACAGATCATCGATTCTTGACAGGAATTTTACTACCTGAGGAAAAATGGTTGAATAATCATTTTAATACTGAACCTTTCATCTTCCCACCTTTTCATAACTTCATTGCTAGTGATTATTTACTAGAGTTTCCTTTTACTTCGTTAGGGGTTCAAGATGATATCGCTGGCCAACATAAGCGCGCTTTTAGTCGTGGAATTATATTGGCTCAATTAGTTTTTCCCTTTAAAGAGCCATTATTGCTCCTAAGGAAAGCTACAGAAGGTTATAATGAATTTGATTCTCCTGACTCTCCCATGAGAGTATTGTTAGCCGATTTTCAAGATACACAACGAATCAACCAAATCTTGATTGAAAGAGAAGATTCGGAGTATGAAAGAACTATTCCAGGAATTCAATCAATTGAAAATGATTTGTTAGATTGTTTCCCAGATAAATGGAAAAACGAAGTGTACCTTAGGGGTTTACGTCGTGAGATTGCAAGGGTCGCAAAAGATTTCGCGTTCATTGGTGCTTCATTGATTTTGAAGTAGTGGTCTTTTTTGTCAAATTAAGGGTATTTCTGTTGTGATGGAACTTTTTAGGAATATTAATGAAATATCTCATTCATTTTGATCTATATAAGTAAACTGGGCTCCAGAAATCAACTTATCTACACCGAATAACTTTCTATATAGATTATTTGGAAGAATACTTTTTAAGGAACCTAGGCCTAGAAATCGTGACTTTGAAGATAGACTGTAGGTGAGGTTTAATATGTCAGAAATTTGGACAGATGATCAGATTGAATTGTTAGACTATTCCTTAACAAATATATTAGACACTTTTCAGGATGTTGATCATTTTAAATCCAAATGTTACTATATAGCTGTTCCATTTAGTATTGGTTATAGATTATTTGATATTAAGTGTCAAACACTACAGAAAGCAATCACACAGGCATTAGAAATATTGAAAAAGCAAGAAATTGACAGAGTGAATATAGAAATTGATGGTGGATTTCCAATTTTAACCGTTTTTTTGGAAACAGGACCAACAATCATCATTGAAGATATAATTACCGGAAAAATGATAACCAATATTCAACTTTAATTTCTGAGATTTATTGATAATTTCAATTATTACTATATGTAGGTTAAGTTCTTACGTTCTTTTAGTTCCAAACGAAGTAAATCAGTACCCGCAGATCGAATTGTATCGTATTTTACAAATCCTATTTTCTCATAAAAATTTAATGCTGCTTGATTATTTTGTTGAACACCAAGTTCTAGCGCTTCTTTTCCATTATCTTTGCAGACTTCTATCAACATTTGCATGATCTGACCCCCTAAACCTCGTCTTTGCCATTGTTCCTTCAGAATAATTGCTGTAATCCATAACGTGGTATTTTCTTCATTCATCCAGAGAAAACCAACATCTTCCTCCCCCGCACACACTATGAAAAACATGTGCTTCTCATCACGAATCGCTTCCTCAGCATCATCAAACCAGCTTTTCCAACGGAACCGACCATTCCAAGCGACTGCGACAACGGAGTTCATGATTTTAATAAAGAGATCCTTAACAAACTCTACATCATTACTAGTAGCTCGCTTCAAAAGGACTACAGGATTATTTGAAATTGTTATTACGTCAGAAGACAGCATTGAGTTCAGTCACGCAACCATTTTTGTGAGCGTTTCACTTTTGGTCACTAGGTTTTGTATTTAAAAATAATCGTATAATACATCAATTACTTAAAATTTAGGGGATTTGCAAAAGATATACGGATATTGCGCAAATGAAAGTCAATTTCATCCTAGATATGGCAAATAGTCTTGTAGGGAGTGGAGTATACAATTCAGCTGTACGTCTTGTTGAACAGCTACAGTCCTTTGGCATAAATGTTGATATCAACGGGGAAAACAGTAATTTTTACGATATATATCATTTTCAGACAGCTCTTCCCCAATCTCTCTTAAAAGCAAAGCTTCTTGCCAAGAAATCCTCACGAAAATACAAAATCCTTATGACTGGACATACAACAATAGAGGACTTTAGGAACAGCTTTATATTTTCAAACCGCATTGACTTCGCTTTAATTCCGTATTTGACAAAATACTATTCTTACGCGGATTACTTAATTGCTGTAAGTGATTACAATAAGAAAATACTGCTGAGATATGGATATGAATCTGATTCAATACGTGTCATCTCGAATGGTATCGATCTCACGAGTAACCGAAAAAAAGCAGGTTTAAGACATCGGGCACGAAAAAAACTAGGATTAACTGAAAATCAAATGCTCATACTATCTGTTGGACTATGTATTTTCAGAAAAGGACCTGATGTATTTTCTAAAGTCGCTGCATTAACTCCTGAACATCGGTTCATGTGGATTGGCAAGTATCTACCCTTAGGAGTAATTGCTCACTCTTCTCGTCTAAGATCTTCCTTTCAACAAGCAAGGAAACTTTCAAATATTAATTTTACTGGATATGTATCTCGATCAACCTTGGGAGCGATTTGGAATGCTGCAGATATCTTTCTTTACGTAAGTAGAGAGGAAAATCAAGGAATAGCGTTATTAGAGAGTATTGCTTACGGTCTTACTCCAGTTGTGAGAGATCATCCCGTATTTAATTGGCTATCACATAACCAAAATTGTCTGAAGGGTGAAATTCCTGAAGAATTTTCTTCACATATCGTAAATCTAGGGAAAGATAAAGCATTGCGCAAAAAATTATCAGATAATGGTCAAAAAACATTGAAAACCCACGATATAACAAGATCTATAAAAAAACTCGCTGATCTGTATACGGAACTTGTCTGAGAAGTTTTAATCTGAATAACCATACTGAAAAGCGAAAAGAAAAAGAGAGAGCAGATTGATATCTGCTAGTTGAGTTATTTCTTATTAAACCTATACATCAAACCAATTACGGCAGCTCCGAGTAAAACAAAAATACCGAAACCACCAACGTTTAGAATGAAATCGAGAAGTGGATCACCAGCAGTTACCTCAACAATCTTTTCTAATACTTCGAAAGGAATAGTACCTATAATATTGTCTTGACCTACGACTTTTATCTCAATTGTATAGACTTTCGCGTCCATTGTTAGAGGAATATCAAGATCAATAAAGTAACGGCCTTGTTGCTCATAAATGATAAGATTTCCTTCAGATTCGTTGTTTGCTAAGGAAGCAATCAGATCTAATCCTCCAATCTGTTTACTAGTGTTTTCTTGTAGTTTCACCGAAAAATTGATAGTATCAATATCACCTTGACGAATTGAAATAGCAGAAGTTGGGGAAAATACAGTCAAAGTTCCTTCGATCGTAACATCCAAGGGGCTTATTGCAAGCTCAGCAAAGCTTGTGTAATTTAGTTTATAGGCTGATACCCAGCGAATATGGAACGAATACGTGTCAGGAATTATATGAGGATCAATGAAATCAAACCATAGGATTGTATTTCCAATAAAATGGTAATGAAATTCTTGTACAATTACACCTGAATCACTTAGAAATATCAGTAAATCAATGTCCGACGTGGGAATATCAAGTGTTGAACTAATATTGCGACCTGGAAAATCAGTTTCTAATGTATCATTGATATTTATAAATTCTAATGTAACATTTCCGCCTAAATAATCAGCTAACTGAAAAGTATCACCAGAAAGATTTTCTTCACTAATATTTACATGGAACTTCACTTCTGGAAGAACTATAGGAATTACCAGAGACAAAGGTTGACCACCAATATTATTCTCTTTAATATTAGTTCCAGTGAGACTTAAGGTTAGATTAGTTGAAATATCACCAATTATTCCACGATTCGGAACTTGGAAATTTATAGCAATCGTTTTTACCGTATTATATGGAGCTGAAAAATTCCCCTCAGTTAGGGTTTCTCCATCCTTATTGTAGGGAATGAAACCGAAGCCTGACCAGGAAATTATTTCTTCCGATTTCCAACTACTTTGCCACAGAAAATCGGTGAAAACAGTACCCAGTTTCAAGTAGGTTATATCATACCATTCCATGGGTGTAGAATTAGCCTCCAAATACCCTATGATTGTTATATTATCACCAGGAGAAATCATTTCCAAATCAGTTTCCTGTTCAAAGTATTCAGTGAAGATTGAATCATTTCCGACAGTGACGTTTGTAGATCCGCGAAGAACGTAATAATCTTGAATCACATAATTCATTTGTTCTTCAACCACAAAAGATATGTTGATTGTACGTGATTGCGTGTAGGTCAAACCAGAGTCAACCTGATGGATTTTGAGTGCAAAAATCCACGATCCAAAGTAAACTTGGTGAGTGGGTAGTTGAACCTTTATTGTTGCCAAGGTATTAGCAGGAACGCTAGTATTTTCTGGTTTTTCTATCTCTATCTTGAAAGTACTTGAAAGATTTTCTCTGAAGCCACGATGAAACCAGGTAGAATTAACATATCCCACAATGGGATCAGTAACCACATTAGTGATAGTACCAGTTTCTTCTTCATGTTTTGTAACCAGATTTACTGCAATATTATCAATTAACCATGTAGATGTTTTATTATCTGCATAGGAGTTTGTATCCTCTAAGAAAAATCTTAGAGTTTTTGTACCATTAGGGAGGGTGTCTCCAGTGTTGAATTGGAAGGATGCATTTTCCCATTTTTGAGTTCCAGCAGTAAGAGCATGATCACTCCAACTGCCATCCTCTACATTGGAAAAATATAATTTAGATGGGTTTTCAGCGAGAAATAGTTCATCTAACCAGCCAGTGTAGTTACCATTTGAATGTACATCATCACGACCCTGGAAAATTGCCTTAATATCTGTAGTATTAACAGGTAAAGTCCATTGCATGATTATAGTAACATAACCTTTATCATCAGTTTCTTGATCAATTGAATAAATTGAATTAATAGCTTCCAAAAAATCTCCAGTTGAATTATACGCCTCTAAACTTAGAAACCAATGATTATCATGCGAATTGCCTGTAGCACGAGCCGAAAAAGTAATTGATCTTCCTTCAGTCCATCCAGAAACCGTCTGATTCAAAATATAGCCTTCACTCGCGTTAATAGTTGCATAGTGATCGCCATGACTGGCATTTTGAGCAAAATTAACAACAGTAACATTGTCCAAAGAACCTACCCAACCTGTTGTGTCTCCAGTCTCAAAACTAGGATTTGTTAAATCATTTGTTCCTTGTGAGAAGTAATCAAACGTTACAATATATTCTGAATCACTTTTTAATGCTGAATCATTATGATATATTTCAGGATCAGTCAAGTCAAGATCTGCAAATTGTGTAAGATTCATGTATCCATCTGCTACAGTGAAATTATCAAATCCGACATTTTGCCAGTCAGGAATTCCAATATCATTGAACAATGGATCCATAAAAACATCCTGATAATAACTGTTGAAATCAAAGGTTACCTCACTTATCGGAGATTCAACTCGCCATTCAAGTGATCCATTCATATCATCTGTATTACTGTCTGCTGTAATAGTAACCCAGTCCCCAGGAGCGTACGTGTCAGCATCGGTTGTTAAAGTTGTCAATCCAGAAGTTACCTCAGAGGAAACCTTATGTTTGAGAAGATCATCAGTGGAAAAGGAATTTGTACTGATATCATTCATCTGGGTTTGGTTTAGTATTTCCTCATTTAAGGAAAAAGATGACTGATGTGCTGTACCATAGATTCCGACAATAAACAGCAAAATTAAACTTAATGGAACAATCTTATTTTGTACTTTCATTGATTTCACAGCAAGCGATGTTTTTTCAGGATATTTTTCTAATCTCTGACAAGACTGGCCTTCCGAAGTGATTTCTTTCTGAAATTGTGGAAGGTTAATCTATCTGGAGAGTTTTACTACATGGTTTTTAACTTTACCAATCTTTGTCCTACTCCTCTCGAAGAGATTAATCTGAAAAATTTGTCGTGATATCAAAAATCTTAAGTTAGGACTTCAATTAAGTGATTAATAGAATATGACGAAGCATTTATTACTGCTTGGGCAACAGATTAAGAAAGGAAAACAAGCACTTGATGAGGAGGAATTTGATCTAGCAATCAATGCCTTTGAAGAGGCTATTTCAATTGCAAAGAACATGTCTCCCTCTCTAGACAATATTATAGGAGTATCATTAGGGAATATTGCCCTAGCACTGGGACATCTAGGTAAAAAGAATCAAGCTTTGGAATATACCTTAGGAGTAAGTGAGTATTTTACTAAAATTCCAGAGAAAATTGATATTTATACATCTATTCTTCATTCCTTAGGAATAGATTTCCAGAAGCTGGGCTTATACGATTGTTCTGTTATTTTACTAAAAGTTACATTGAATCTAGCACGAAAAATTGCTACTGAGAGTGATCCTAGCTTGGTTTCCACCGTTACTCGTCAGCTAGCTTTCTCCTATAGCGAAATGAATAATTTAAGCGTATCAGCGAAACTTTTTCGTATCTCTGCGGATATTGAAGAACAAGCATCAATTGCGATCGATTTGTACAAAAATGCTGCATATCTTTATTATAAGTCATCTGAACGAGAAGAAGCATTAAACATTCTGGAAACTGCCTTTGAGAAAGCTGGAATAATCGGTGATTCTGAAAATCAGCAAGAAATAGCAAAATTTCAGGTTACAATTTCTTATGAAATTATGAAAAGATTTGCTGAAAATGGCTTACTTTCCCAAGCGGTAGCCTATAGTGAAGTCTGCTTACAAAAGTGTCATTTTCTGGGAAACAATAGTTGGACAATTAAAATTCTCTATGAAGCTGCATTAATATTACAAGCCGATGATAAAATTTGGTTAAGAAATAAACACCTCAAGGAGATAATTGCGAATGCAATATCCAGCGATACTGAGCTAATCAAACAAAAAGCTATCTTACTCCTTACTGTGCACTTTTTGGAAACGAGGAATTTTGGTGAAGCTTTTTTATATTTACAACAGCTTCCTTTCAATGAAATAAGACAAAATTTTCCTGATCTAGCTCAAAAACTTGCAGAAATTTCTACAATCCTTGAGAAATCCCAACAAAGGGAACAAATTCATGCAAAGATTCACTTCTCGAGAAAAGAACTTGACCTTCCTGTTGAAGATTTACTTCTTGAAGGTGAGGAGAAAAAGGGAGAAGGATTTTCAGAACCTGAAAAACCATCATCCTTGGAATTAGAAGAATTCAGTTCACGAATGAGAAAGAATCAAAAGATACGGGATTTGAAACCTCCTTCTATTGAATCTTTAGAGGATTTATTTGATACTGATCAAGATGAATTAGATGAGATTGAATCAGAGTTAATTGAATATGTAGAACCGGTGATTCCTTTTGAAGAAACATCTGATGTTAATGATATCAGTTTACAGCATAGAGAAACTCGGAACTCTCAAATTTTCAGCGCACATCAAACTCATCCTACTTCTGCAGAAAATAGTTTAACAAATTTAGAGGTTCTAGGTCAAGAACTTGAAGATTCCTCTCCAGAAAGCACAATTAATTCTCATGAAAACATCCAATATGAAGTAGGACGACGGCTACAAAAAGCCGGTTGGTCTGTTCAATTGAACTTTTCATCTAATATTAGCCAAGGTTCAGAACCTGATATTGAAGCAGAAAAAGGATTGATTAGAAAAAAGAAAAAATTAGTGTTTTTTGCTAAAAGCGTTCCAGATGCAGAAATCTGCTCATTTCTTTTACAGTCCAATGTTGAACCTGGAGAGCGGATAATTTTTCTTCATGAGGGTAATCCCAGAAACGTAAATGTTTCTCTTGATGTGAAAGTGATTACCCGTATAGATCAATTATTCCAGTAATTATCAGAAGAATCATTTTATTGAGGAAAAGTCACATCTAAAAGTTTTATTACTTTTTGACGCATTTCATCAATTGTTCCATCACTAATTAGCGTTTTAAGAATACATTGGCTTGTATAATGTTCAATCAAGGGTTTAGTTTGATTCTCATATGTTTCCAACCTTTTCTTCACGATTTCCTCTGTATCATCTGTGCGTTGATATAGTTCACCGGAACATTTATCGCATACTTTTTTTTGTGCAGGAGGATTGAAGTCTATATGGAAAATGGCACCACACTTCTTGCATGTACGTCTGCCTGTAATTCTGGTAACAAGTAAACTATAATCCACATCAATATTTACCACCAAATCAATATCTGTTATATTTGCAAGCTGTTTTGCTTGAGTAAGATTTCTCGGATAACCATCCAGAATAAAACCGCTTGAGCAATCATCATTCATCAATCGTTCTTTTAGTAATTCTAATACTATTTCATCTGGAACAAGGATCCCTGTGTTCAGAAATTCCTTGGCTTTAATTCCCAGGTCAGTTTCACGTTTAACTGCATCTCGAAGGAGGTCTCCAGTGCTAATTTGGGGAATTACGTATTTTTGTGTAATGAATTTAGCTTGCGTACCTTTTCCTGATCCAGGAGCACCAAGCATGATTAGTTTCACTTGATTATTCCTACCTTAATTATTTGAATTTTCATTATTCAGCTTCAACAGAATGTCTCGGGCTTTAGAAGCGTGAAGCTCATTAATGACGAAAACAATTATGAGATTGTCTGAATGAAGAACCATTGTATCGAAAATTGATATTGCTTGATCAGCTAAGAGTGAGGAAACATGGGCTAAAATACCAGGAATTTCAGCTGCTTGCATCGGTAGCATCAATTTTACTTGACTGAGAGAATCATGCAACTTGGTAACTTTTGCTCCAGCTAAATCGTTAATATTATTTAGAAAACCATTTTCCGACATTTTCTTAACATATAATTCAACACTATTTTGACTTAAATAAGCTGAACTTAATTTATCCTGCTGTATTTGATTGAAAATAACTTGAAGTACTTTATTGGAGTCAGCACTTTCGTTTATATGAATTTTATAATGTTTCAACCCATCAAGAACTTCAGTTGTTCCTGTTTTAAGTATACTTTGAACTCGTTTCACTCCAAGCATTTCTTCCTGCTGTGTTCGTAACTTCTTCAAATAACGTGTAATTGCAACGGCAACATTCCCCTCTAACTTTGCTGGATCTTTGACAGAAAAATCAGAGCTATCAACCAGTTGAAGTTTGATTTTTTTTGCAATATCCCGCTGCGCGGTTTTTCTCTGTTGTAATTCATGAACTAAACTTGGATCTTGATCTAATATGTCTCGTACAATTTTTGAGACTGATTTATCAGTTGACATCTGGAATCACCAAATATACCTCATTGAAGAATTAGATTTCCATTATTCAAATATGAAAAAATCGGATTATTTTAGATTAAAATCCTTTCACAGGCTAAATATATCCAATTTCATATGATCCGAACAATAGAATCTTCAAATTCGGGTAAGAGAGCCTAATAGCCCATTCTTTCATCGGTTTTTATTTTTTCTGAAAAAAATTACTAGAAATGAAACTAACAACATTATTATAGTAATAATAGTAATAAAATTCTTGTAAGAGAATAATAAAGATATTATCAAAAGCTGTAAAAACAACTGTTTTCAAAAACTAAGAGTTTGAGGTTAATATTCCTTAAAAACCTGTCATAATTTCTGTTAAATTTTATTCCAAGTAAAGAGGAAGATATGATTGATCAATTATGAGGTTATTGTTGTAATTCCAGCTTTTAATGAAGAAAATCATATCATTCAAGTGATTCATCAATTGATTCGCTATATATCTATGGATCAGATACTAGTTGCTAACGATGGTTCAACAGACAACACTCTTGAAGTAATAAGAGAATTAGGAGCAAGAAATGTTTCAATACCTAAAAATCAGGGCAAGGGGTTTATTTTACGTAAATCTATTACTTATATACTTCAGGAAATACCTAGCGTGAAGTGGATAATCACATTCGATGCTGATGGACAGCATGATCACCATGATATTCCTCATTTTCTCTCAGCAATCCAATCCCGTCCTGAAATTGGTGTTTTTGTAGGTCACAGAGATTTCTCCAAGATGCCTCGTAGTAATCGAATTTCCAATTTTTTAACATCAAAATGGTGTAAATTTTGGCTACGGTGGGATATAAACGACCTCCAATGTGGATTTCGATGTTATAATGCAGAAAGTCTCCGTAAAATCTTAAAATACGGGTTATTGTGCAATAAATTCGACCTAGAAACGGAAATCTTGCTTGTTGCTTGGTTTCTAGACATAAATCTTGATCAAATACCGATATCAACTTACTACGACAAGCAACGAAGAAGATCGAGAATTACTCCAACGATTGATACATTTCGTTGGATTCGTTTGGTGACTCGTTTTGGTTTTAATTCATTATTTTTAAGAAAAATGCTGCATAGACAGAAAAAACTGTAATTATTTAAATGTTCGAGCATTGTAAACTTCAAAGAGCATCCTGGATAAACTAAATAGATTAATGGAAAGCAGAAAAACGATTACATTGCTGAAGGTTACCCGAAGCAAGCTATTTATCCATCTATGACGATATAAATCACTGTCTACACATACATATCCGGAGATTTCATGAAATTTGGGTGATCAGGTAAATTTAAGAATCTGGGCTCTATAGGTGTAAATATATTCAATAAGAATTTTTATTACAAAATCAACTTAAAGGATGAGATAAGAATAACAGCAAATTATCGGGCAGGTCAGGGGATCAAATTTATGAAACAGAAACTCGTGCTCAAACTAGTACTTCTTGGGGACCCAGGTGTGGGAAAAACCTCTTTAATTTCTCAATTTGTTCATGCAAAATTTAGAAATTCTTATCAATTAACCGTAGGTTTGGATATCTCATCCAAACAGATAAAGCTAGATGATGGACGAACGGTCACTCTATCAATAAACGATATTGGTGGTCAAGCGCGATTCGCAGCAATTAGGCATATGTTTTTCAAAGGTGCCCACTTAGCTATGTTTGTATTTGATGTTACAAGAGCAGAAACATTAAGAAACATAACTGACCCATGGCACAAAGAACTCATGGAATTTTGTAGTCAACCTGATTCCACAAGGTCAGCAATTCAAACAATCTTAGTGGGAAACAAAGCTGATCTTGATGATTATCGAATGGTTGAAGATGAAGAAGGAAAAGCACTTGCCAAGAAGATTGGCGCTCAAGGATATCTTTCTGCGTCAGCGAAAGAGAATCTCAAAGTTGATGAAGCGTTCAAAAAATTAGCTCAGAGTTTTTTTGACCAAGTTCAGTGATAAAGCTAGAAAAAAAGGAGAATTCCGATGGACACTGACTACAGCTTTCTTGACGAATTTCCAACATACGTTTTCTCTCATTTGGTTAACAAATGGAAAAGAACAAACATAATTTTAACACCAAATGGTCTATTTTCTGAGGAGAATAAATCGATTGTTGAACCGATTCTAGCTGAGTTAACTAAGAGCAAAATTAACAAGTTGTTAAAATTATCTATGCTTCTACGAATAACTGAAACATGGTGGCAAGTTTTTCAAATATCTAAACCTAAACCTTTATCCAAAATTCGATTAAGACCAATAGATGTGGATATTGAGAACTATCTACCTGGTGAAGAATCAAAGATAAAAGCAACTTTCTCTTTGATTGATTTGTGTGAACATGCAATCCTTTTTGCAGTCGATTTGTCTTCGAGAACAGTAGCATTACGTGATTGTATTAGATTTATATTTCTTCCCACGATTAATAGAATTCTTGTCGAACAAAAAGATTTAAGCTTATCCTTGTTTAAAGGAGAAATTTTACC
Source organism: Candidatus Hodarchaeota archaeon (assembly GCA_016840305.1). Next base: position 18,393 of record JAEOSP010000015.1, on the reverse strand, counting down.
ATACCTTTCTATGAGTCCTGATGAAGTTTCCTCAAAACCCGTACGAGCTCGACTAATTAAAAAGCTTGCAACGTCCCCAAATGATCCTGAACATAGATTAAATATATTATTCCTCAAAATTAGAATTTCTTTAGAAACATCTGGAATCGAAGGTTTACAACACATCATCATCGAAGGTGAGAATGTAATTCGTGGTGTAGAAACACTAGAACAAAGACACGAAATTTCTTTAGAATTCATGCAATCAGGACCTTGGGTAGGTGTAGGGACTAATGACTTTCAGCTCGAAATTGGGAAAGGAATCAAAATTCATCAACTGGAATCAGATTCATTCAAGCGACTTAATACGGTTTTAAATTGGTACTAACGGTAGTTTAATGGAAGAAATTTAATGGTTCACAGAGATATGAAAATTAATCTTTTTCTTCTAGTTTTAATTGGTTTCATATTATTTACACCTTTAACCTTTGAATTTCAAATAGATTCGAATTTATATAAATCTAGAGAATTATCTTCAGGTGATTCACCACTAAGAAACATCAATTCAAAAGATGTGTATTCAGATATTTTGGTATTGTTTCACAGTACTATTCCTGATTTAACTGATTATGAAAATTTTGTTACAAAGAAATTTTCGACATTTCCTGTTGTTAGATTGCAATTTAAGAATATTGATCAGTTTTCAGGTTTTAATCTACAATTTGAAGAGAATATTGCTCAAATAGAGCCTATTGTAAGTACAAAAAACTATCTTCCCAGTTCTCAGGATATTGATCAGAAAATTGATTCAGTTCACTCTCATGTCGATTCCACAGGGGCAAATAAACTGCATGATTCAGGTATTACAGGTGCAGGAGTGAAAATCGGTATAATCGACACTGGTGTTTCCGATCACATAGATGAGTTTGGTTCACGAATCAAAGCTCGTGATGTTTTTGTTACAGAGGAAAATGGCTATTCTCACGATATTTCTATTACAACTGATTCATGGGGTCATGGAACACACGTTGCGGGGCTAGCTGCGGGATCTACAACTGGATTAGCTCCCGAAGCTGAAATTTACAGTGCAAAAATAATTCATTCAACAAGTGTAGAAGGAGCAGGAGGTGAAGGAGGTGAAGAAACCACCCTAGGTATGCTAGAAGCAATTGAATACCTCATAAACAACTCAGTTGATATTATTAATATCTCCCTTGGCCAATATCACAATTTAGTTGATGGAATGCGTGAAGCAATTATCGATTATACAACAGAAAAACATAATATCTTATTTTGTGTTTCTGCAGGCAATTCAGGAACAAATCTTGGTGATCGTGGGTCAATAAATAATCCAGCTCCTGCTTTACAGTGCATTGCAGCAGCAGCTAGCAACATACAAGGTGATTCTTTAGCTACATTCTCATCCAAGGGACCTAGACCTGATTATTCTCTTAAACCTGATCTTACAGCGCCTGGATTGAGTATATCTGGTCCAAGTAATTCTGGTTCTGGATATGTTACTAAATCAGGTACTTCTATGGCTTCACCTATAATTGCTGGTGCTGCAGCCTTACTGATAAATTTTCTTGAACAAGAGAATCTAACTTATACTCCTGGAACAATAAAAGCTGCGCTTCTGGAAGGTTCGAGAGATATGGGGTATGATGTGTGGAGACAAGGAGCTGGATTTTTAAATGTATCAAGGTCATTAGAAATCCTAAATAACACCTCCAGAATAAATAATTCCCCAGACTTAGTATTTTTACATCCGAAGAAGCTTCCCATTGATCCATACGAAGTTCTTTTTACTAATACAACTATTGAGTTCAATCTAACAGCTGTTTCTAGTGTAACAAAAGATCTCATTATAGATATACCTGAAAATCTTTCAGATATGATTAATGTCCATGAAATTACCTACACCGTAAACAATTCTATGTTAATTCCTATTATCTTTAACATTCCATCTTCTAAAGCTCCTCAAATTATTAATGGTAGTATATTAATAGGTAATGTATTCTTACAAATAGAATTTGAAATTCGAATACCCGTTGCACGTGTTTTATTTGATGAAAGTTTCAACCGAATAGTAAAACATGGTTTTTTGACAGATGTCTATGAAATTCAAGGAGATGCGTCGAATACTATAGGGATGTTTTCTAGCTTCACTAAATATTTAGCTTATGAGAATAATTACTCTGTGACACCTCATACTTCAGGTTCTTTATCTCATGGATTTTTAAGTAAGTTTGACGCCGTGATACTTGCAAATCCATTCTCTTTAGCTTCAGATAAGTACATGGACTGGGTAAGTACCCCTGGATCAGACTATATCCAAATTCCTAAGGATACAGTTAACGCAATCTATGAGTACGTCGATAATGGAGGGGGGTTACTAGTTCTGAGTACCATTGATACTTTTTACAATATCACGGCAATGAATGATTTTCTATCGCGATTCGATCTTTCTTTAACTGATAAACGTAGTTCAGGAGTTAATCAAAGTACAATTAGTAATCCTCAAAATTGGACTGAGGAAATTACCTCATTTCCAAGTCGAGGGAACTACATCTCTACTACTGGTAATAAAACTTCCGTTATCGCAGAGGATATTGGTAACAACCCCACAATTGCATCATATCTTGGATATACAGGTGGAAGAGTTCTTCTTTTTAGTTCTGATTTAATTTACGACAATATTGGTTTTTCTCAGCATGCCTACGGAGGAATTACAGAGCACAATCAGATACTTGCCTTCAATGCGGTTGCATGGTTAACTGAAGGAGAATACAGGGAAATAACTACTACAACAGTACCTGAAGTAGAACCAATTTTATTTCTTTTAGTTCTAGGTGCTGTTTTTATTCTCTTACTATTATTATTTCGATTTATGAGTGAAAAATAATCTCTAAGTCAAATTTAGATATATTAAGTACTTCAGGAAGCAGGATTCTGATAATATTAATCATTAATTAATGAAATAACTTTATTAGACAATATCGGTAAGTAAAGCTTCAGTGGGCTGATATTGAGTCAAGAGCGAATACAAATTGTTCTGATGCGAATTATTGAAGGTTTTTCTGACTATTTTGTATCTCAATTGAAAAAAACATATAAAAAAGCTCCTACAAGCATTGATGTCAAAAATATATCAGTAGAAAAGAAATTTGGTACAACAGGCATTCACCTTGTCAAGGTTTCTTTAGATTCAGATGTAGGGGAAGATGAAGCCAGTATTGCAGTAAAAATCTACGATAAGAATGATCTTGCGCTAGGGATTGTAAAACGCATCAACACATTAAATTCAAGATTGGAAGATTACGTGAATCTCGGTATTTCTTCTGCTCCTGTTATTTTCTTTTCTGGAAGTGTTATTATTATGGAGGGAATCCGAGGTGAAACTCTCCGGAACTCAAAGATTCCCAAACCCCAAAAATATAGGTATGCAGGTCGAGCACTTGCAGCTTTTCATGGCGTGCAAAAAAATAGAGTCTGGTTTGATAAGTACAAGTTACTCCTTTCACGAAGCCTAGATGCAATTCCAGTTTCTTCTGAAGTGAAATATAACTTGAATTCACTATTTTCTCGGGTATTACCACTTGCAGAGCAAGCATCTCAGTTTTCTGGTTGTCCGAGTTTTGGTGATTTCCATCCAGGTAATCTGATTTTTGATATCCGCGTTGGTAGAAATCCAATGATTCAGACATACTTAATTGATCCAGAGTTCCTAGATAGTTCAGATGAGCATGATAGGTTAGAAGATATTTGCAATTTCTTTGCAGTGGAAACTGTGGATTTATTTCGTATGGATAACTCACTTATTAAACTTAATATGAACATTAAATCCTTCTTAGCAGGTTATAAAGAAATATTAGCGTATAATCAATGTAACATCGAAGATTATTATCTTGGTACATACATACCAATTAATTTTCATTTAGCACTAATGATTTTGATGAGTATTCTTAATATTCAAAATATGGGGGATTTATTTGGAGGAGAAGCTGGTATAACCAAAGAAGTAGCTTTAAGATGTAGCTTAATTGAAAAAATTCTTAATAATAACTCTTTTCTAGAATAAAGGGGAACGATGTGAAACATCAGGTTCTTTACTCGAAAGCTGGAATTGCTACTCAAATTCTAGTAACTGATGATCAATTTTTCCTTCTTTTGGATATTGGAGATGGAATTATCCGTGATTTATTGAGTATTGGTTCAAAATTTCCTATAAATAAACCTATTCACATTTTTATTACGCATGGCCACTTTGACCACTGTGGGGGTTTGTTCTCCTTTCTGGGATTTTTGCGTATGTTAAACCAAAGACAACCTGTGACAATTTATTCACCTGAAGAATGTCAAGAGGTTGAGAGCCTTTTTAAAAGCTTTATAGAAATATATAGTTCCACAATCCCATACAATTTAGAGTATAAGACCCTGGTTGCAAAAGAAAATGTCTCTATTACAGAGGATACCTACATTAGGAGTTATCAAATGCAGCATTCTGGCTCTATTGTAGGAAAAGGTAAACTTGCTGATATCCCAGCATTAGGTTATGCATTTTTTTCTGATAATGAGAAGCTTGTTTCATTTATTGGTGATACTGGTCTAACAGAAGAAGTTCAAGAGTTAGTTCGAAATTCGGGTCATGCTTACATAGAATCCACGAATTTACCAGAGAAACACAATGCTTACCATCTTACCACCGATGAAGCACATCAATTAGGTCAATTAGCTAAATCGTACACTCTTATCCATTCACGATACGATTCTCGTTGACTAAAAAACATATATATACGTTTTTTTACTATATAATCCCAATAGAAGTGATACAACATCAAACAAGTTGGTTCAAGACTTCTAACTACACCTTTGGATAAGATTTTTCACAGAAAATACGTAACAAATGATAGATGGATATGGTATCAAAAACCTTTCTTCGAGATGTAAAAGCAATATATGAGGACACTCATAGTGGTGCTGCGAAGATTGCACAAAATTGCTTGATTGCATTAAAACAAGAATGCTCTACATCAAGCTCAGAACTAAATCGAACGTCTCTGAAAGAACTGATTCAACTTCTTCTTGATACACATCCTATGGCAACAATCGAAAATGCATTATTGCCAATTTACATTAGTCTCGATAAACTTATCAGTACAAAGAATTTCAGAAAAAGAGATCCTAAACCAGCAATTGATATAATATTTGCTGCTAAAAAAGAACAATTACGGATTGGAGAAAAATATACTCAGGAAACTCTAAAAAAATCATTAGAAAAATTTGATTCACTATTAACATTTTCTCATTCGTCAACAGTTATCAATTCCCTTTTAGAATTAGCTAAAGAAGGGCGAACGGAGAAAAAAATATTCATTCTGGAATCTAGACCATTAAAAGAAGGAGAAAAATCTGCAAGAATCTTAACGAAAGCTGGATTTAATGATGTTCACTTAGGCATTGATTTCGCTGTGAATGAGTTCAGTCAACATGCAGAAGTTGCAGTATTAGGAGCTGATACAATTCACATGGATGGTAGAGTTCTAAACAAAATTGGTTCTACTACTATCGCCAAATTGTTCAATGAAATGGGTAAAGAAGTGATCGTTGCTGCTTCGATGTCAAAAATATGTTTACGATCAAAATTTAAGAAAAACAAAGGTTGGATCCCGATTATTCCCCATCGAAATCCGAAGGAGATAACAAGGATGAAACATTCTAATCTAACTATTTGGAACAAATATTTTGAGATAATCCCCCCAAAACTCATCTCGCTTTTAATTCTTGATAAACATATGTTCTATAAGCCGATTGAAATGAAATTAAAAGAATTCATTGATCAAAGTAAACTTACGGAGCAGATTGACATTCTTCAAGAAAGCTGGAATACTATAGATTGAAATACTACCAAGGCTTCACTAATTCTGGTTGAATCGCTGGTGATTCAAAATATAATGTAGCACGATATGGTTTTTTCTTATCAGCTTGAACAATTCTTACAATCTCACCGCTAGTTACTTTTATTTTCACGCTTTCTTCTAGTGCTGGTTTATAAGCAAGATCAAAAACTAAACACCAAGTTGAATTATTACTCTCATTCCAAGCAATTACTTCAATTACATCCTTCTCTTTATCTTCTTTTAGATCTAGAATATGATAGAATCCCTTGAATTGATCTATTAATTTTGTTGATTTTTCATTTACGATGGTAATGGGTACTTTATTCAATATGTTATTAGGAACATCTATCTTAGAATTATCTTTCGCTCGTGCTTTCAATTTTTTCTTGAATATTCCTTGAATTTTGAGTTCAAACTCCACAAGATCCTGTCTTAATCTTGTGAGAATAAATAAACGATAAATTGATCTATCAACTTCTTCTCTGTCTCCAAAGTTTTTCACAAGAAAATTTAGAAGATTTATGGCCAGTTCTCTCTGGTCATGTGTATAAAGGTCATTCGCATATGCGTGCATAGAGGATATTAACCCATCTATCAATTCAGAATTTCTTTTAAGCAATAATACAGCTTCATTCTGCTGTTTAGTGGCAATTAATGCAACTGATAAACCAAGAATCTGAGTTGATGATAATTCTGGATCCATAGCTGGGAGGGAATTGAATAACTCTAAAGCACGGTCATATTTACCTAGTAATAAATATAATAGACCCTGTAAGGCAATCAAGTTCTCAATTGCTTCTCTTCCAACTGAAATGTAATTCATATATACACGACAAGCTTCTGTATGGATTAAAGCTTCTAAAATTTGATTTCGAGACAATTTATAATGTAATAACCAGCTGTGATGTTCAAAAAGTTCTGATCTTAACATACGTTCAACGATAACTCTTTGTTCAAGTCCATCAATTGAATATATTAAATCTGAACTTTTAGACAAAATTTCTAATAAAACTTCTTCTGCAGCACGAACATGAAACTTCTCCCTAGTTTCACGGGCTTTGATAACTAACTGTTGGCCGATCAATAATCCATCTTCAGGAGTTAGCACCTCTGGTTCATTTTTAGGAGCAATTGCAACTATTTCTTTCTTTAAATCTGAAACACTGCTATCGGCCCCAACCTGAGCTGCTGATCTCACAAACCGAGCTGTGTCTGTTAAGTCATCAATTAACATCGCTACATCAATATATCGACGAGTTTTTTTCTTATAACTCCAAGAAGCACGAAATACCCTTTCCACCGTTTGATCAAGAATCTTACGCATCTTTAAATCTGATACAGATGCTGCTAAAATCGATACAAAGGATCCACATGATAAATGATCAATTCCTTTGAAAATTTTATTTTCCTTAATAATTCGTGCTACTCCTTCGTCATCTGAAACAAGTGCAACTTTATTATTGTTTTTCAAGGTAAATTTTTTCGATAAAATCACAACGTCAATATCCGCTGGATCATCATGAACCCGAACCATCCGTTCTTGTACAGCATAATTAGCTGTTTGGTTCCAAAGCTTAGAATCCCGGTTAACCGGTTCAGTTCGAATATACTTGGGAATTAATTGACGCAGTTCTCTGAATCGGCCTGGTATATCGGTTTTTGGGATTTCATCTGGAACCATAATTTCCATTCCAACTGATCGTCCAATTTCCTGTAAATTAGGCATTAATGATTTTGTTACCCCTGCATTAAGGAGTGAGATGAAAAAATTGGTATCCAAGACAACTATATCGAATACTGATTCAAGCACTTTGAGATTCTCCATAGATAAATCAAGTAGAAAAGTTATTTCCCTATTATTCAAGCAAAGTTCGATTATAGGCCAAATAAAATGAATTGGAGCGGAGGGCGTGATTCGAACACGCGTAATACAGCTTTGCAGGCTGCTCCATAGCCAATCCAAGCCCTTCATTGCAAACGAAGTGCTCTTTGGTACCTCCGCAGAAGTTGAGTAATTTAAACCGTAATTAATAATACATTTTCGTAGAAATATAATAATTTCGCACTGAAAAATAGGATCCTGAAAATTTCATCCTTGTCTTCATTAATTGTGGATGTTTTATAATAATTATTAGCTCTCAAAATCATTTTCCTGAATCTCAAATCAAAATTGTAAAAAAAATATCGTATGACAGTGAAATTTCGTTTTTTCTATCAAGAGTTTAGTATGATTTGAAAATGTTTTTAGAGGAGAGACGGGATTTCAGCTATAGAAGGTTTAATTATGGACGAGCCAAGTATACATGTATTTATGCCAAGTATGGATGGTGAGTATGTTCCTGTATCATTTTCATCTCCCGAACAAGATATGAAGGATACAGAAGTGTTAATCTTTCTCGATGAAGAGACTAGACATATTTATATTTGGACAGGTGAGAATTCCTCTGTACGGAAACGATTCATTTCCAGTCAAATTGCTCGTCAAATGCGATTGGAGAAGGGAATGACCCATAGGATATCTACGGAGGATCAGGGAAACGAAACATCACATTTCAATGAATTTATTGAAAAACTTGCAGGAAAACCAACAATTACAAGCACACTTATGGAAGTCACTCCCGCTGTAGCTGCATCAACAGTGGATATTGAAACTCCTGAAGTTAAGTCAGTCCCAGCTCCTTCAAAGAAATCTGATGTAAAAACAATTAAACCCACAAAGGTTGAAAAGACAAAAACTACTATCACTGTACCTTCACCTCCACCAAAACAGGAAAAAGAAACTAAGAAAATTGAAGAACCCTCACAGGAATATTTTGCTACCAATGAGAAAACGGATGTTCTAGCTTCAAAAGCAAAGATTTTATTCCCTGCAGGGAAAACAGAGACTGCTCTCGTAGCTCTTCATGCCTCATCGGCAGCTACAGAAGGAAAGATTGCATTATATTTGTTGAAGAAGAAAACGAATATAACTTCTATCAAAACAGAAAAGCCAATTTTTGTTATATATTTAAAACCAAGCTCAGCATCAGTTTTAGAGCTTGACGATCTGGAGATTCCTATTCCAGCAGGAAATTCTATTTACTATACCTGCCCAGGTAAAACGTTCATTGGTATAAATATTGAGTGATTGACCAAAGGAAATATTGATAGCTACATTTTCCTTTCCCCTCTCTAAATCTCTTCACTCTTTTAGTCTTATTTCTATGTTGGGTTTTCTAAATTCACAATAAAAACAATTTTAATGAACACTTTTCCCCACCTTTTACCATCTGGTAGGTGTTTAGCTTTGAATGAACAAAAAATTAACTCCCGATTAGCTGGTTTTTTTAAAATGTCGATGGTTGAGAGACAAAAGAAAATACAAACACTTTCTCAGCTTAAAGATGAAGACATTGATTACTTAAATGAGTCCATATCAACTTTAGCAAAGGCAGGTCAAGGTTTTTATATAGAAAATACCATTGGGGTTCAACAAGTTCCTTTGGGTGTAGCAACGAACTTTAAAATAAATGGGGAAGATGTTCTTATTCCTATGGCAGTAGAAGAAGCATCTGTGGTAGCTGCAGCTTCAAATTCAGCGAAAGTTACACGTGAAGCGGGTGGTTTTAGCACAAGCTCAACATCACCGATAATGATAGGCCAAATTCAGCTGATAAATTTACCAAATCCAAATTTTGTCCGTGAATTGATATTAGAACATGAAGAAGAGATCGTAAGCTTATCAAATAAACAGGATCCTGTATTAGTAAAATTTGGAGGGGGATGTCGTGGTATCAATGTAAAAGTATTACCAAATACTATTACTGAACCAATGGTTATAGTTGAACTACTGGTAGATGTTAGGGATGCCATGGGTGCCAATGCAGTGAATACAATGAATGAAGCAGTCGCACCTTACCTGGAAGAACTCACTGGTGGGAAAGCTTTACTACGAATAATCTCAAACTTAGCGGTGCGTAGACTTGTACGAGCAAAAGCTACATTTAAAGCAAGTGAACTAGCAACCAAAACGATGACAGGTGAGGAAGTAATACAGGGAATATTACATGCTTATGCATTTGCAGAAGCAGATCCATTTCGTGCATCCACACATAACAAAGGAATCATGAATGGTATTGATGCGGTAGCATTAGCCACTGCACAGGACTGGAGAGCTATTGAAGCAGGAGTTCATACATATGCAGCAATCAAAGATCCAGGAAAATACTCTTCACTGACCACTTGGGAGAAAGATAGCAACAATGATCTTGTGGGTACCATTGAAATTCCCCTTGCCGTTGGATTGGTAGGAGGAGTTGCAAGAATCAACCCAATTGCTCAAATAGCATTTAAAATTATGAATTTGTCTGTTCCAGGAGGCGCAGGAAAACTTGCAGAAATAATGGCATGTGTTGGACTTGCCCAGAACTTTGGTGCTTTAAGAGCACTAGCTTCTGTTGGAATTCAAGCTGGACATATGAAATTACACGCAAGAAATCTAGCAGCATCTTTGGGAGCAAAAGGAGCTATTATTGATGAAATTGTTAAAACGATAACAAAACGTGATCTAAGAGTCACCTACGATAATGTGAAAGCTATATATGAAGAACTATCAAGGTGAAATAAATAGAAAGCATCTCAAAATGCATGAACTAAACTGTGCAAAATAATCTAATCCTTGTTTTTTATTCAGTCCAAATAAAAGAATCAATAAATTGTTGACGACATTTTCTGGGTATGTTTGTAAGGATTTTAAGAAAATTAAGAAGGATTCTACCTGTTGCTCCCCAAATAATTTCGCCCTCATAATCAAAAAATGGTACATGGTATAGTTGGTCTTCGCTATATGTAAATTCTTGTGTCCAGAATTTAGAGGGATTTGCTACCTTTTTTAATGGAACACTGATAATGTATTGAATTTCATCTGAGTTTTGTTGATCACAATCAATATCTACACTATTTGTAATTTTACCTACGACAGGTGTGACGATGTAACCACTTATAGTGAAGATATCATCTAATAATCCAACAATTTCAACATTTTTACATCCTATCTCTTCTTCGATTTCTCGAATCGCAGTTTCAACAATATTCTTATCTACTTTCTCATCAAATCCACCCCCAGGGAAAGAAATTTCATTTTTATGGTGAGTAACCTTCTCCGTCCTTCGTGTAAAAAGGATATACCATTGGTCATGTTCTATATATATAGGGACTAACACAGCTGCCCTTTTATAATTGTCAGGAACATCTAGGACTTTGCGAGAAGAGAGTTGAATAGTTGATTGAAGCTGTTGTAGACAATCTAAGTAAGAGGACAATTAAATCTCCTAAAAAAGTCGACTTTTGAAATTATTAAAAACCTTTAGTGTTTTTTTTGAAAATGATGACATCTTATGGACTAATTCTCATTTTTTGTTTGTAATATTTTGTTTAGTAATCTATATAATTTAGGAAATGGTAGAATAATTTGATCAATGAACCGTTGATAGAATTATTCCAGTATGATTTTAATTCATTCAAAATCTTTCACTGGTAGAGACGTTAAGTAATGCCATTTATCAATATAACATTTACAGAGGCAAATTCATCATTAAATGAAGCTGTAACTATAGTTGAATTATTAAAAAACCGAAAAATCAACCCAAAAGAAGCGGATCTTTTAAGAAAAATACATACGTATTCAAAAAAGCGTACCAGTGAGGATCTTAGAAAAATTAAAGATCTCTGTGTACAATATTTTCCTTCGAATCCAGATGAAGCATTTCAGAAAATCAAGCAGTTTGTTGAAAGCAAGAATAAGAGAGTTTCGTGGGTAATTTTTTCCCGAACGTTCCAATCTATAGCCTATGATGATAGAAATCCTTTAGATGATTATAGTCCACGTGTTTCGGAAGTGCTTACAGTCAAATCAAAGTTTAAAGCTGTAAAGTACAATTATTAGAGAAGTGAATGCCATTGGGAAAATGTGAAGAATTAGTTGAAGAAGCTAATACCGTAACAGGGCATTCCTTAGATATGGCGGCGGGAATATATCAGGAAGCTTCAAAGTGTTTTGATAAAGAAGGGAATAGAATAAAAGCTGGCCAGTATCTTACAATAGCAGGAGATTTCTTTTTAGAGCTTGAAAAAATGGATAAAGCTGCTAGCTGCTATGGAAAAGCAATTGTTAGGCATTTAATGGTTGACGATATCGACACTGCTAATATTTTAGTAAAAAAGGGACTAAAATACGGTTTTACTTCTGCAACGTATCAATTCAAACTTGCGCTTAATGCTTTAGAACGTAAAACGACTAATTCTGAAGTTGAGACTAGTGAAAAGGATGTGGGGGATGCAGATAGAAAATTTGAAGCAGATTCTCTTCCTGAAATTGATATCGTACCCCTCGAAGAGAATGAGAACCTAATACCAATTGAAATAAATTTACTGATAGAGAACAAGGAAATAGAGGTTAATCGGCATGATTTTTTTGTTCCACAGCTGGAAACCCACGATCCTTCAAAAATGAGCTCCTTTGCGGTTTTAGCTGCTGTATCTGATACAGCAAGAAAAAAAACAGAGAAAAACATGATGAGTGAAGCTATCGTTAAAGATCAAAGTGGAGAAATGATAGTCATCTCACCTACTTTTGGAATTTCTCCTAAAAAGGAGGAGATTGACCAAGATAACTATAATAATCAAACTATTGAAGCTAAACCATCTAAAACAACTAAAAAATCGGAAAAATCGCAACAATCTGCTTTAGAAGAACCAGATTTAGTAGAAGTTGAATACTCTGCAAAAACTGAAATAATTAATGAATATGAAGAAGATCTAGTTGATATTGAAATAATTGATACAATCCCCCACCAGTGGCAAGTTATTGATATACAGACAGAATTTGACTTGGAAGAAAAAAAAAGAACGGACGACGGTATGATTTTTACTTGGAAATCAGAAAGACTTGTTTCTGGAAAAAAAGCATCAGTTGAGTATATTCTAAGGAAAAGAGTAGAGAGAACAATAATTATAAGGAAAGAAAACCAAGTAACTGTATTAAATCTCTATCAGTCAATTCTCAATGATTTAAACGTGAATCTCGATTTTGTTAATACATCTAGTCAGGTTTTTCCAGAAATTTTAATCGAAGATGGTATTCCACCAGAATTGATTGTAATAGAGGTTAACTCTCCCCAAAAAATTCGTCATGTGAAAATTCCAACTCATGATTCAACACTATATCGATGGATTTTTAGTAATCTTCCCCCTGGAGACAATTTCACCGTTAATTATACCTTCAAAGAGAAACCGCTAACTCGAACTTATCACAATGAAATAGAAACTGATAAAGGGATAATTATTCTTGAAAAAACATCCCAACCGATGATTGATTCGCTACAGTATGAGTACATTTGGTTGTATACGATTCATAATCCAACTCCATATAAAATAGAAGTAACGGACTATATACCTTTAGATTTTGAAATCCTATTAACAGAACCTATTCATATTAGTCCTAATATAACCAAGGAAAAGACCTTCACACGATTAGCTTGGGATTTCCCAGAAGATTCTAAGAGCTACTTCATTCTAAGAATGGAAGGCAAAGAGTCTTTTACACCCTTATCTCCAGAAATTCAAGTTTTAGGTATTTCAAATATCCAATTAGAAGAATCAATTTCCAACACAGAAAGAAAACTAATTGACTTAAGACGTATGAGGAAGGATTTTAAAGAGGAGAAGTAAATGGCAGAAAAAGCAGATTCTGTAAGTACGCGATCAATTGAGTGTACTATCTTAGCTGTTTTGTGGGACGAAATTTCAGGTCCAACAGTAATTTCATTGTATCCCCTTGTTTTTGATGACCCTGAATCTATCGCGTTACAAATTTATTTAGCATCAGTAACAGTTTTTGGCCAACATGGACAATCACAAAGAACAGAATTTTCTGTCCCCCTTTTAAGTCTAGGAAAAAACATCGTTGCGCGAGTAGCTTTTGATGCATGGCATGATCCATCTTTGAGAGGAGAAGAACGACCGTTTTTCATTGCATTTATCATGAAACTTGAGACATCGTCATTACTAAACACTCTTCTCGATACCCAAATCTATTCCTATCTCGATCAATTAAAAGAGAAAAAATCATTATTTATCGCAAAAAATATCTGGGATAAAATTCAGGATGCAATGAATAGACCCTCAGAAGATAAGAAGAGATTAGAAGAATTTAAGATCGATTCAGATTATGCTATAGCCCGAGCCTTACAAGATTTACAAACAGCAAGTGATGCTTGGAAAAAACTTGAAGATCGTAATCAATTATGGATAGCAATAAAAGTTGCTAATAGATTAGAAAACATTGACGATCTAGCTGCAGGAAGAGCTTTTATTCTTGCTGGTAACATTTTTCAGGCAAATAATAACTTTGAAGATGCTCAAAATGCCTTTGAACAAGCAACAGCCGCCTTTTCTAGAACGCAAGAATTTAATCTTGCTGGCGAGGCTTATTGTTTAGCTGGAAGAAACGCTTATTTATCTGGGAAGCAAGAAAAAGCTATAGAGTTACTGCAAAGCGGTGTAGTATGGATAAAAGAGCCCATTCCCCTCGCTTCAATTCAATACGATCTAGGTTTGGTCTATCACGATCTACATCGAATTGAGGAAGCAAATACATGTTTTGAGAAAGCTGTAAAACTAGTCGAAGGGGACGATGAACTTGCCGCAAAATATTCATCTACTTATGGAAGTAAGCTTCTTATCCAATCTGAACAGGAAAAGTCTACAAATCCTACATATGCCCTTGGATTAGCAAGGAAGTCAGCAGAACAACGAATAAAAGCTTCAACACACCTTAAAAGAACTGATAAAGGATTTGAAGAAGCAGCTACATCGTTAGTTCTTGCAGCGAAGATATTTTTCTCTTTAGGAAATGAAATTGAAGCGATAAGCCTACTTAAAGAAGCCTCTAGATTATTCATGATGGTAGAGAACTATCAATCAGCATTGAAAACTTTATACGATTGTGCACGAACTATAACCAATCCAGAGAAGTCTATATCAATTTTAAATAGCGCCCTCAACTTAATCCCAGAAAAAATGCATGATCAACGGATCAAAAGTCTGCTTGGACTAATTTCATTAGAATTAGGGCAGCTTGAAGAAAGAAATCATCAAGTATACACCGCCTTTAAACACTTCAATCGGTCTCTAGAATTTTTATCAGTAGGTAGAACGAATAAAAACGATCTAATCACAGTTTTAATTCAACTAGGTAACAATTCTTTTCAGACAGAGAATTTTGAGGAAGCAGCAAGCTACTTTTATCGTGCTTATGAATTTTTAGGGGAATTAGAGGTCACTCAATATAACTCTGATAAAAAAGATAAAGCCTTAAAGAATGCTTTAATCAGCTGGCGTCGAGCTAGTACAGTTTATCACAACGCAGGTGTAGTAGCTTTAAAAATTTCCCAGGAAAGAGAATCAATTGATTATTTCACACATTCGGTTGCGTTGTTGATTGAATGGGTTGAAAACAATCACCAAGAGGCTAAATCAGAGATTCACAAACTATTAAATGAACGAATTTTGAAATTACAACAAAAAATGGATTTATTCTTACTTGCAGAAATGAAATATAAATTAACTGCAATAATCTCTGATTTAAAATCTTTAGTGGAATCATAAAATTTACTTAATCCATGAACTCCAATTTTAATCTTTTTAAAAGTTCTTTTTTCTCTTTCTTCAGTCTTAACTGTTTTTGTTCAAGTCGTTCGGTCATTTTTTCATGTTTCTCCTCAGAGACTTCATTGTTCAGAAATTTATGATCGATTCGGTCAAGAGAATCCTCTATTTGATTTAGTTCTTCTTCCACTGAAAGAATTTCTGGATGGTCAATGGGTATCCCATTTTCATCATAGCGATAATTAATTGGCTGCTCAACGTGAAAACGACTTTTTTCTGCTTTTCCAATTGTAGTGGTCCCTTTTTGGTACGTCATTCTCTTCGATTTTGCTTTTTTCTTCTCGGATTTCCTCTTCTTCATTCTTTTTCGGAATTTTTGATCACTCAGTAATTCTTTATTTCCAATTAGAAACCCTTCCTCTCCAAAATCTGAATCGGTAAGCAAAATACTTGGCATTTCTCCTTGAAACAAAGATTCAACTTGATCTGTAAATAATCGACCAAAGTTTTTTTGTGCAGCCATTATTTCTTCTCTTGCATATTCAAGATCAATTTCTTCCCCTTCTTGAATTTTAATTCCAAATATTTTCACAACTTCCCCCTTAGGAGTTTCCAAAACTGATACGAAAGGAGTTTTTACAAATTGAAAATCAGGGGTTTCAAGAACTGTTACAAAACCACCCAAAATATTCACATATTGACCAACTCCTTTTATATCAACTATTTGAACTAAGCCACCTAGAATTTGCACTAATTCGATTCCAGCTCTCTCATATACAAATATTCCTGGTAAATGAATATGTGTATAGTCTTTAGTTTCTTTGATTGTATATTTGGAAGGAGCTGTATCAAAAATAGAAGAAAACATACCTTCAGGCCCTTTCCAGTTCTTTAACCGTGAAATTGCACCTTTTGCTTGATTGAATAATTCTGCAGTTGACTCGAACCCTGCGTTCAAAAGCTCATTATCTGTGAGTTCATCAATTTTCTTAGGATTTAATTGTAATTTGATTTCTTCCCATTCTTCAGGGGGAACCCAAATAGTTGTTGTGCCTTCTACCTCTTTTGTAGAAATCTTTTGCTCTTCTCCTTCTGTTGTTACTTCAGATTTACCCATTAACACGAGGGTTGTCCCTTTATCAGTTACTGTTGGAACAGCTATGGATCCCCTTTTCGCTTTTAGTAGGGTTTTTCCTTTACTCACGATAGAAACATCATCAGTAGGGATTGTAAACACACTCTCTGGTTCCTTAAAATCTGTCTCTTGAATGGTTTTTACAAAGCCTTGTACCCGATTTCCAATTGAACTAGAGGGATCAATTATGTTACCTGATAATGAGTTTAACATAGACCTTACACCATCCCCTTTCTTTTTCTGAGGGGAGAGTAGTAATATAATTCCGAAAATCAAAAGGAAAAACGCAGAATATTCTATCATTCCTCGTAAATCTCCAATAAGCCAATTTGGGATCCAAAGAAGTACTAATAGTATTATGGATGATGATAAAAAACCATCACGTACTCTTTCTACCCTTGTTTTAATCGCAATGCTTTGTATAAGCAGAGTATTGATCGAAATATCTTTGCTAGAAGGAGTATTAGGAATTACTAATCCAATGATGTTCAATACTAAGGTTCCTAACAGTATTAGCTCAACATCGATTGTTAAGATTTCAGGGATAAGAAGTAAAGTAATCCCGCGAAGGATAATGATTGAAAGAGAGGCAATCCAGAATCCACGGAAAACTTCACCTAGGTAGTAGAAATATCCAAATTGAAGCGTTTTAAGACTCAAACGATTCCAAATAATTGCTATCGGAACAAAAAAACAAGTAAGAAGTGACTCTAGCTCAAGATAGGTAATAGGAAAGAAATTTGGTTCCCACAAAGTTGATACTCCGCTAGTGGATGAAAAAATGTTAATCAGAATATAAGCTATGAGGATTTTTGCTGCACGGTTTAATGGAGAAGGAAAATCTTGATCTTTATCTGAAAATACGCTAGAGATGGGAATTAGAATAAATAGTGCAATAACAAAGCAAAATAAGGTAGCTCGTATTACTAGGTTACTAGTAAAAATAACTGACGTTATCCACCAGAAAATTAATGAGAAAGTAAACAAAGAGTCAACTAGAGATTTAGGACGAAGAAACTCCTCTGTTTGATCTAGTGCAAAACTCTCTAACGAGCCATATTTTTGTAATTTTTGTAATTTTTGAATATTTTCCATTTTGACCCGATCTATATAATTATTGTGAAGATTAGTAGTCAAAGATTAATACATTTGTCAAAGGATTAATAATCTCTTCTGAATATATTGTCTTGAAAGTATCTTTGAGGCTTAAATCAAAACAAGATAGGCATTTTTAACTTATTGTAAATACTATTATTATTTTAGATTATTTTTCATTCATACATCGAAGTTTATTAGTGTTACAGTTACGGTTGGATATTATAATAAAAAAGTTATTTTCCTTTCAATCCGCATCAAATTGATCGTTACAATGGATACATCCTTCGTTAAGAACTTCTGAAGGGGAAATTATAGCTCCACAACGATTACAGACAATATTTTCATCTTCTGATTCTGTATTCTGTTGATGGGTTGTAATGTCCTTATGCTTATGTCCATTGGTAAATAATTGATCAGTCTGCAATTCATTAAATTCATCTGTTGAAATTAATTCAGACTTTTTATCTGTAGAACCAATAATTTGAGGTGCCGTTTTCAAACTTTCTTTTCCAATTTGCTCAGGTATTTTTAAGTCTGATTTTTGAATTTTAATACCTTTTTTGTTTGTCTTCTTGGTTTTGGATTTTTTGGATGGCTTATTTACTGCTGGAAAGTTAAATATACTATATAATGATT
>JAEOSP010000142.1 GCA_016840305.1 Candidatus Hodarchaeota archaeon | reverse complement strand
TGCTGAAAGCTATAGGTAGAAGTGGATCTCCGTTAGTAAACAATATATCTTTATAGCTGAAAAAACTACTGTCTGGATTAATGATCCAATTACTACCATCTTTCTTTAATAGATCATTTTGCATCAAGAGAAGCCAGGAGTTGTAGAATTTTTTCTTAGTTAAATCTTTATGAAGAGTCTTTGAATCTCCTGAAATTGAAAATCTTGTACTTAGTTTAATCCAGTAGTTATCATCAGTCGCTTCATGATGAGGTTTGTTTTCAGCATTAAATACTGGGCTTGAGCTATCATATAAAGCGTCGGCGGTCTTTGGTTTTATATCAGATAACATTGTCTTTAACAAAGAAAGCGAATATTCTTTATCTACGGAATGGAAGTTAAAAAATGCGTCTGAAACGACTAGGCGTTTTATGGGTTGTTTGGCAATTATGAAACTTAAGATTTGGTTAACAACGTTGCTAATAGCAAAAGCTTTGGGTTCTACAATCTCTAGATTAGGTTCGAGATTTGGTACGACTCGATCTTCTCCGGTAAATTTGATGCTGTATGTCATTCCCTTTTTTGAATCAGGGAAAAACTTCGTGATAGGATCATAATTCTGATGCTCGACTCTAGTCTTCTGAAGGAAGCATGTAATTTTATCACCGGCACTAATAATATAACTCATGTAAATTATGTTTTCTAACTTTCCATCTTTAAAAGTGATGTAGTCTTCATACCATTTGCTATTTTCTTCGGATCTCAGAGTAAAGTCATCCAACTTGACTTCACTCAGTAATAAGCTCCCTTCAGGCGTAGTTAACCAAACACCATGAATAGGTTCTTTATCAGGAATGGGGAAACCTTCATATAAATCAACATCACCACCAGAGGAGTCCTTTATATCCGAGAATTTGTTGTTAATATCCTCGATCTTAGCGATTCCAATTTGTACCTCTCCACTATCTAAGATTCTATATACAAAAAGGTGTGCGGCGTCAAATGAATATCCTGATCTAAGGTCCTCAAACTTTATCCACTCCTTATTATCCAAAACATATAATGGCTTGCCCCTAATACTTGTTGGGATCATCGATCGTGTTAGTTTAACCGGTTTTCCGTCTTGACCTTTAAATTCAATCAGAGGAGTGAAGTGACTACCCCATAACAACTGGAACCTATCTTTTGTATCACTTTTTCTAATCATTTGATTTAAGAACTCTGTGTTGGTGAATAGATTTCTCAGACCAGTATAGAAAAGGTCCCCAAATTCTCCCATATATTTTGCAGGGTAGTGTTTCTTGATAATAGAACTAATCTTTTGCTTAAATGAAGAAGCATCAAAAGAATTTATAAAATCAATTACAGCCCGTTCGGCAAGAGGTTTACTATTTGCAGTCTTTAAAGCTTCTGTCGTAATCCAATTCGCAATAGCGAATAATAGCGTATATTTGGAAGGAGTCTTTAAATCTTTTCCCTTTGAAGTCTGCCTAAAATCATTCAATTTATGTCTTTTAAACAGCTCGTAGAAAAATTTATTAAAAATATAAGAATCTTTAGATGGAGCTGCTAAAGTGCCGGAGAGTTCCCTAATATCGTTTAGTTTCGTTTTACCCTCTGAAATCTCAATGATTGCGGTTGAGAATTGTGAAGAAATAAAATCAAGCGCTATATCTCTTATTTGGATCCAATTTAGACCATCAACATTCATGGTCCCCTTATTTGGACTAATCAAGAAAGATAGTGTGAACATAATAAGCAAATTGTCATAATATCTGCGATCAGAAGGAGCGCAACTTGATAAAGCCCTAAATGTATCCGCCCAGTCGTTAGATACTCCTAGTAGTTTGACTTCGGTATTCATAAATGCATCATAATTACCAATTAATTCATTTACCCCTAAACCAATTATCTTATCGGCTTCATATTGTCCATAATTAATACCGTCAAAAATTTTAGGAACTTGAAAATTATTCCGGACAAACTCATCCACTATTCTATCAGGAAGGTCTCCAAGAAAATCTCTGCTTTCTTGTGCTCTTCCCACCATCATCTCCAAATTCTCTGTTAATTGTGGTCTGTATTGACCAGCACGATCAAAAAATCCTTCGGTGAGCTGATTTAAGAGCGCTGATCTGGGTTTAAATGATTTATATGACAAAAATTCTTTTTCGAAATCAGATATTTCTTGTGGGTTGTTCATAAAATCTTGAATCCTAGAAACAACAGAATAAATAGTAGTACCACCTTCATCTAACTTCTTGTCGGCGTCGATATAGTTTAGTATGTAGTTCATCATTAGATATTTCGCAGCCTTCTCGACAAAAAGCTCTGCGGCATTATTTGAAGTGCTCTTTATTAATTCTTTAAATTGCTTGTTGAAGACAGTATTGATTAATTTTTTGTAATTCTTCTCCGCAATTAATTTCTGGTCGTTGTCTTGACACGCAGCAGTAATTTTATCTATAATAGTTTTTGTATTGAAAGCGTTGAAAATATGAGTGTATAGGTTTGCTTGTAATAAAGTCTGATAAATGTTCATCGATTCAGAATATAATTTATTTTCTTTTAAAAACTTCTTTGCATAGTTTTCAATACCTTCCCATTTTGTCTTCGAGTTCTCTCCCGTAAATAGTTCTGCCAAAATATTGGCCCCTTTCTTGTTCCCAACTATTTTCATAAAGTTAAAAGATCCTACCTGAGATGCAAAGTAATTTCTCATCTCAGTAAATCCTTCTATGTCAGAAAAATCATTATTTATATTAAATCGAACTTCAAGGTCTGAAATCTTATGAATATCATCAAATTTTGTGTTAGGGCCTAATACAATTTCTGTATTATCATCTAATTTCAATACTCTACTGAAATCGGTACTTTCCAAGGTACCATAAGTCTCACTATAAAAGAACATAGTGGCTTTTGAATCTATTTTAAGTTGGCGTTTAATAAATGCCATAGCTTCAACCGTAGTAAGATCAGGATTGTCAGGTACTGCAATTTCATTGGTTGTTTTGTCCCATACATTAACAGCGCTAGCTGCTGTCAATAATATTTGTTGGCTCTCTGAAGACAAATCTTCAATAACGATTTTAACCCGTTTACCATCATCAATAGATTGTAACGTGTCACCAGAACCGATATTCTTTAATCTCTCTTTTTGACCCTTTGACTGCAAGAAATCCTCCATTTTCTTTTGTTGGTCAAGTTTTTTAGGATTTGCACCAGGAATACCTTTTTTGGCATAAACTAAACCGCTCCCAGTAGCACCTGTGGCAACACCAATTCTGTCATCCAGAGGGATCACAATATCTATCATTGGATTATTTATTTGCGGGATAACGTCTACAGGA
>JAEOSP010000141.1 GCA_016840305.1 Candidatus Hodarchaeota archaeon | reverse complement strand
CGATTCTCCCTTCTATAAAACGATGGACTATTTTTATGAAGAGGGCAAAAAATTATCATTAATAGAGCCCTGACGATCACCTTTAAAACACTAACAAGGCGCTTTACTAGGAATTGTGTTCCGCCTTGCTCTACACAATCTTGTAAGCTTAGGTAACTTAAGCCTTTCTAAGAAAGTTTAAGCGATGGTCAACTTAGTAATTCAAGCTGAACCGCTACATGTGGATATGACAGGCACAGTTTTTATGTTTTATGCGAATCGCTATAGTCAAGCGGCAGCTGCATTGCTGGACACATCTAAACATGAGGTAGGGTTTGACCCTGTCCCTTATTATCTACTCTGTCAGTCCTTGGAGTTGCATCTGAAATCATTTATCTGGCTTGAAGACAGGATCGGCACAAAAACCATCAAAAAGAGATACGGGCATGATTTAGAAAAACTTTGGACACATGCTAAAACACGCCGAATAGATCGATATGCCCGAGTGACAGACCTTCGTAACAGCGTTATTTCACTGGTCGCCCCATACTATCGGAAACGACAATTTAACTATCTGGACTTGGATATGATCTTTGATGGCTACAACAATTTGAAATCTGAGAAAAAGGTAATCCCTACGCTAAAACGACTTACAAATCAGCTTGGAAAATCGCTTAAGCAACCCATACTGAAGGTGAGTTAGAAATGGGTGGTGGCATGGCACTAATCGGTCACATAACGAATGGCTGAAGACCGACCACACCCTCCTTTTCCATCGTTTAAACTTGTCAAATAATGCCACAAAGTGGGATATCCATTTAAGATTACTATAAAATTCTTGACAAAATTACAGTTTCAATATAAAGGGTTTTAGCATATTCTCTTTTGAAAATTAACTTCTATCTCTATTCAATTCCCGCTATGAAATAATTCTTGTTCAGCTGACCTCATTCTCGTTTCGATTTCCATTGTGTACCACTTCTTTATCCTCTAACTTCGAGAAATTTTCAAAACACTATGAAGATACTTATTTAATAGCTGTTAGAAATGTAACATAGAAGATATCACACTAACGATTCTGGAGATAAGAATAAGTGAATAAATCAAAAGAATATTTTATTGTTACCTATCAATTCGAAACGACTAATCCCCCAGAAGATGTCTTTCAAGGTCTTTCTATTGAGCAAACAACAACGGGATACAACACTCTAAAAAAACAAAAATATGGTTTATCTCCTTATATAGCTAATATCGAGTCTCTTTCTTCAAAAAAACACGTTAACAATCTATATGTTGGAGAAGTTCAAGTAGCTTTCCCTACTTGTAATCTTAGTTCGACCGGAAATCCTATCGAGGATGCGTTTTGTTTTGCTATAGGCGAGTCAAGGCATGTTCAAGGCATTCACATGCTTAGAATGATAGATATTAAATTTCCTTCAGATGTCGAACATAGATTTATGGGCCCGAGGTTTGGGGTGAAAGGAATTCGAGAAATAATCGATATATGGTCACGTCCTTTATTGTTAGGACCGTTGAGACCCGAAGTTGGTTTTTCACCAGAGGAATACTCTATAGTCACTTTTGAGGCTTTGGTCGGAGGAGCCGATATTATTAAAGATGATGAGCTTCTTTGTAGTCCCAAATATTGCAATATAAGAGAGCGAGCCAATCTATGTTCTAAAGCTGCTCGTCTCGCTGAAGACAAAACAGGAAAGAAAAAGATGTATTTTTTAAATATTAGCTCTGATTTAAGCATGTTAGTAGATTATATAAATATTGGAGAAAAGTATGGTGTGGACGGTTTTATGATACATCCTAAAATTACTCCTTCACTAATAAGTTTCGCTATGAGGCATACAGAATTACCCTTAATATCACATTACGCCTCACTTCCAACTTTTGCCAACGCAAGAGAATCTGGAATTCGGTTTTCCTTAATGTCGAAAATATATCGACTCTGCGGGTCAGATTTTGTTACTTTTCCTCGTCCTAACCCTCGATTCAATATTGCACTTAATGATTTTCGAGAGTCTTTGCAGGAGTGTTTAAATATAGAAACTCCAGTATCGACGTCTTTCCCAATGCCAACTGGAGGCAATAGTGATAATTCGGCAAGCGAATGTAAAGAAATAATTAATTCGAACGATTATGTTTTTGTATCGGGATCAGCTCTCTTCGAAGATAAAAATGGCATTCGTGCTGGTGCAGAAAAACTTTTAAATTCATTAGAATCCTTATGACTAAAGATCAAAATAACAAAGAATCTTTATTAAAAACGCCTTTTTCTGATAAAGATTGTTCGCCTGTTGCAAACATTGAATATACGGCATTGAGAGAAAGCATGCGTCATTATCATGATCATCGCTTTAAACAGCTTACTCTATGGGCAGCTATCACTGCGGCACTAATTTCTGCAAGCTTTTCAGTAGATAGTGATAGTTGTTTATTAAAGTTGTCTATAAAGATTCTAGGAATTATTGTATCAATATG
>JAEOSP010000014.1 GCA_016840305.1 Candidatus Hodarchaeota archaeon | reverse complement strand
GAAAAAATGCTATATGATAATGCTCAGATGCTTCTTCTATATGTAGAGATATATCAAGCAACGAAAAATGAAAGATATGCACAAGTAGCAAAAGAATTAGTACTCTACATAGAACGGGAGCTACTCTCACCAGAGAATTTGTTCTATAGCTCTCAGGATGCAGATTCGGAAGGTAAAGAAGGAACATTCTTTGTTTGGGATCAAGAAGAAATAATTAATATTTTAGGTAATGAAGAAGGATCACTATTTTGCAAATACTTTGGAATAACTCCTGAGGGAAATTTTGAGGATGGAAAATCAGTACTACATGAAACTAATGAATTTCGTGAAGCTATTCAACAAGAATTGATAAATAGAACTGATATCGCAAAATTTAAGGAAAAAGTATTTTCTTATCGTGAAAAACGAGAAAAACCCTTCTTAAATGATAATATTATCACCTCTTGGAATGCTATTACAATTTTTGCACTTGCTCGTGCATCATTTATTCTTCAAGAGGAGAAGTATCTGGAATTAGCTGAAAAGACAATGATCAGTGTCCTACACACCTTTGTTGATACAAATTCAGGTCGTTTACATCGGACATACAGAGGTCACGTAAAAGGGTGGGCTTTCTCTGAGGATTACATTCTGATGATACAAGCTTGTTTGGAATTATTTGCCTTAACGGGGAAAAAGACTTATTTGGAACAAGCTATCAAATTTCAGGCGATTACAGATGAATTCTTCTGGGATGATCAAAAATCTGGTTATTATTTTACTAGTTCATTGCAAACTGATATAATTGCAAAAGAAAAGCCTGTAGTAACCTTTTCTATTCCAAATGCAAATTCTGTAGCTTTAGACAACTTAATTAGACTCTATCATTATACAGGAGAACAAATGTACTTGGAAAGGGCAGATAAACAAGCTAAATTCATACTTGGATATTTTCAAGAATATGGAGTACTAACTGGAGAAACACTGCTAGCTTTAAGTCTGTATAAGAATAAACCAACAGAAATTATCATTTTTGAGGAAAAAGATCTATATTCTTCCGATAAAATTAAGGATTATTTAGCACATGAGTATATTCCAGAATTATTGTACTTAAGATTAACTAAAGAAAATTTCAATGAGCTAGCTTCATTACCCTTGGTTCAAGCCAGGCTAGATAAATCCGATGAATATCCATTTAAAGAAAATACCGCATATATATGTAAAGATCTCACTTGTTCTGTTCCATTAAAAAATGGAACTGAAATTGACCTTTATCTGCATCATAGTAATGAATTGTGATCAGTAACTTGGTTTTTCCAGGTCAGCTAATGATATTTTACCACCGAGCGTTTTGTAAACCCATCCAGTATAAACAAGGATTAAGGGGAGTGCGATAGCTGTTATGATTAGAATGATAAACAAACTCGTTTCTGAAGATGAGGCATTATATATAGTTAAGTTCCTACTTGAATCATTAGATGCAAACACTAGAGTTGGATACATAGCAACTCCAGCTCCTAAAATGCTTAAACATATCGAAGCTGCAGAAGCAATGAAAGTTTTTAACGGATCTTTTTCTTTCATAACAAACCAGATAGTACTTACTATTGCTATAAACCCTAAAGATGGTACTATCAAGAGAAGAATATTATTCTGAAATTTTTCTACTAGATGAGGATGCATTAACGTGCTTATGATCAGGGCAATAAATGCTATAGATAGATACGCCATTAAACCCATTTTTGCCCACCTTGAAGCCTTTTTTGCTAATTCATCTGGGCTTCTTAGCCTGATATAGATCGCACCATGAGTAATAATCATAGCAAGGGATAAAAATCCAATCAATAACGAGTATGGGTTGAAAAGGGATAATAAATCTCCTGCAAAGTTAAAATCAGCATCTAATGGGATGCCTTGAACTAAATTTCCTATTAGAACCCCGAAAGATATTGCCGGAATCATGCTACCTATAACAAATGTAGTATCGATAAATTTATACCAAAGTGGAGAGGCAAATTCTTCACGAAATTCAATGGATACAGCCCTAAGAATCAATCCAAATGCAACCAGCACCAAAGGTACGTAAAAGGAGCTGAAAACCGTTGCATACACCTCTGGAAAAGCAGCAAATAAAATTCCACCTGCAGCTAATAGCCAAACTTCATTACCATCCCAAAAAGGTGCAATAGCTTTCATAATGATTTTTTTGTCAGTTTCCTTCCCAAAGAAATAAAACCAAAATGCTGTACCAAGATCAAATCCATCTAATATAGTATAAATTGAAATAATTAAAATTAATAATACAAACCAAACTTCTTGTAACATACTCAACTTTTTAACCTCCGACTTCCTCTGTTTCTTCAGGATAACCTTTTTTTATTATCCGAGTTAATGCAAGCAGCCATATAGCAAAAAGCAGTATAAATGTTAAAGCGAAGAGGATTACAGAAAATAATATTTCTTCGGCAGATACACTTACAGAAACAGCATCTGCAGTTTTGAGTACACCCTGGACTATCCAAGGCTGTCTTCCAACCTCAGTAGTTATCCATCCAAATTCATTAGTAAGAATTGGTAATGGTAATAATAACACACCGAGTCTGAGGAACCATTTTTGAAATTTCCAGTCTTTATCGAATAACTTTTCCTTCCAATGTAAAATAATACCTAACAGGGTGAAGAAAATGAATATTCCACCAAGAATAACCATGAGATGGAAGCTGTAGAACGTAAGCATCACTGGTGGACGATTTTCTGGAGTCACTGTATTTAATCCCGTCACTGTGGCATTGGGATCTCCTAAAAGGATACTAAGCAAGTAAGGAATTGCTATTTGAAAATAAACTTTTGTTTCATCCAAAATTGCAAAAATAATAAGAGGAGCACCTGTCTCAGTTGTAAAAACCCCCTCCTGTGCTGCGAACTTCATTGGTTGGTTCAGATAAACTATAGATGATTGCCAATGCCCAAAAAATACCTGTAAGATAGATGTTACAACCCCTACGATCAAAGCAATTCTGATCGTATATCTAGCATATTCAGAATGACGATCTTTTAAGAGATAGAAGCAGCTAATCCCAATAATAAAGAATGATCCAACGATCATACAAGCATTGATTGTATGCCAGAATCGTGGTAGCATTGTTGGAGTAAAAACAGCGTCCAAAACATTTGTTATTACCAATTTCTCCCCATCAGCGCTATAGGCAAATCCTCGTGGAGATTGCATCCATGAGTTAGCTACTAAAATCCAAAAAGCAGAAAGAGTTGTCCCTAATGCCACAAAAACTGTACTTATCCAAAGAATTTTGTCAGAAACCCTTTCACTTTTCCAGCCTTGAATAATAACTCCTAAAAAGACAGATTCTAAGAAAAATGCAAAGAAAATTTCCAGCGCGAGGGGAACAGCAAAAATATCTGCAACAAAACGGGAAAACTCAGCCCAATTCGTACCGAATTGAAATTCCATAAAAATTCCTGTTGGAATTCCCATTGCTACAGTTATTGTAAAGATCTTTATCCAGAACCACGTTAAATTTTTGTAAAACATATCTTTCGTTCTCATATATTTTGTCATAAAATAAACGATGAACCAACCTATTCCTATTGTGATTGGTGGAAAGATGAAGTGAAATCCTATTGTAAGGAAGAACTGAATTTTTGCTAGTACTAATGCGTCCATTGAATTTACTCTTCTTTACCAAGTATTAAATTGTCTTTTTTCCCATTACTTTAGTCTTAAATGTTTTTTGTGGGTTATTGAAGCTTCAATATCACACTGGAATTTTTGAATCTATCTTGTGCTAATCTCCCACCAGAATGGTTGAAGTAATCCTTATTCCTAGATTCACTTTTTCTTCCTATAAAATGTTAGAAGAACAAATAAACTTAGAAAAATGACACCAATATCAAAACCAGAAGCAGCTGAATATTCAATAACTTGATATTCGATATTAATCCAAGCATTATCCTCATAGGAGTAACTCCAAGTATCATTATATGGTGTAATGTTTCCACTTTGAGTTCCACCAAACATAATAACCTCTCCACTTTCAGGATCGAGTGCACATTCATGAAAGGATCTATAAAGAGGATTACTTGTAGGATTCATTTGTAACCATTGATCAGAAGTAACATTGAAAACCCAAGTTTCTTCAGAAAAAGGAGTATTTCCCTCAGATCCACCAAATAGTATCATAACCTTATGTAAAGGATCAAAATCCATACAATACCAATATCGTGCGCTCGGACTTTCTGAAATATTTAACTTGTTCCATGACATTGTTGAAGAAACAAATTCCCATGTGCCATCTAGTGGATTATATCCAATTCTTCTACCTCCAAATAGCACTCCTCTTTGATTTACAGGGTCATACACCATACCTGCACCATATCTTGCAGGAGGTTTGGTTGTGAGATTATGAAACGTCCATGTGTTATTTCCATAATTATATGTCCAAGTTTCATCAGCACCTTCAGCCAGATCACTATACCCTCCATAAAGAACTGTTTCTCCAATTTCTGGGTCAAAATACATTGATACTGAATCTCTTGGGGAGGGACTGACTTGAGGAAACATCTCTGTCCAAGAGTTCTTACCATGATCATAGATCCAAGTCCTATCATCCCGCTCATAAACACCATATCCTCCAAAAAGGATGAACTTGCGATTAATTGAATCATAAATCATTCCGTGGCCAGAAATAGGTGGGGGTTTCTTGGATTGATGTAACTCTCTCCAAACATCACTTGTACAATCATATTCCCACATATCATCTAATTTGTTATTTTCATCAACATTGAACCCTCCAAACATTATTATTTTCTGGTTTTCTGGATTATAAACCATGCTATGACCATAACGTCCTAATAATGGAGTGTCCATAATCCTAGTAGGCGTTGAATTAACTTGATTCAACCTATAAACTTTAAATTGACTTAACATTGCAAAAGTGAGAATTAATAGAGAAATTTGTACAATTGTAGTTCTTTTCAATAATTTTTTCTTTAAAAATGCCATCCTTAATCTTCTCTGGTTCATTTTACAGATGAGGTTCCTACTAAAAGTTAAAATGAGATATATTTTCTTTTTTCACTCTTTCTTTCAGTAAAATAAATTTAAAAAGAACAGGATAAATGCAAATTAATCTCAAAAAGGTCTAATTCCGCCTTAATAATGATTGTAGAGTCCATATTCAAGAAAAATTTTTACAAATTGTATATAGAGTAATTATACATTGTTTTTTGTGAATTATTTGCTATTCTGAGTGTTTACCTAATAATAAGTATCAGGATAATATATAAGTAGATACATAGAGAATTAGTGGTTGTCTATATTCAGGGATAATTTTATCTCTAAAAATGAAAAGAAGTGAATCATGTGGATCCTCAAGAACAAAAAGAATTAATCCTTGGCCCAGCTATTGTTGCAGGAGCCAACGCGATGCGAGCCTTCGATGCGCCTGTTAGATATCCGTTAGTCTTATCTAACACATCAAGTGTGTCTTCAAGGTCTATTTTCATCGTATTAATAGAGCATTTAATAGGAACACTATTAGTAACTATCTTACTTTTTTCCAGAAAAGCCAATAAACTCCTCCTGTCGCAATTACGGTCGTTTAAAAGAAGAGATTGGATTTCTTTTGTTGGTGTATCTTAAGGTTCTGGTTTGGGTTTATATTTCTTCATGCTTGCTTTTGGATATGGAAATCCAACAGTAGCAATATTGTTGCAGAAAAGTCAACCGTTGATTACTTTACTTTTTGCTATGGTTATTTTACAGGAACGTCCAACCAAACTGTTCTATATTTCGCTGGTAATTGCGTTCTTTGGGATTTTTCTGATGGTCGTAGAATCATTTGGAGCTGAATCCAGCAATGAGCTGCTTGCAGCACTTTTTTCACTAGTAGCTGCAATTTTTTGGGGTTCAAATACCGTATGGGGACGCATACTAACTGATAAAGTTGACTATTGGAATTTAACCACTCTTCGGTATATTGGTGGATCTTTAATTTTAATCGTTACTAATTTCATTGTAGGTGCTTATAATTCAGAAAATTTTGAGATACTATCTACAACTCTCTCTACGTTTGGCTTTGCAGAAATTCCAATTAATGGTTTTCTTGCAATTGTGCTTGTAACTATCTTTACAGGTGGTATACTTCCATTATCAATTTACTACTTTGGATTACGCTGGTCAAGAGCGTCTGTTGGTGGAGTTGCAGAATTGGCATTCCCTGTTTTGGCAATATTTGTGAATTTCTTCTTCTTTGGTTGGGCAATTAGTGGACTTCAACTAATCGGTGCTATTATTCTCTTTACTGTTGTATCTGCGATGGCCTATATCAATAAAGTTGAGCACATTAAGGCACAAGAATCAGTTTCAGTATAATCAAAAAAGATATGTACAATTCACTCTTCAGTAGTGTCTTCAATTGGGTGAGGAATCAGTCCCCAGACTTCTAAGGCAAGAACAACTCCAGCGACTATGCTTAATCCTCGTATGTCATTAATGAAAATTTGCCAATAAGTGCTTTCACTGAATATTATCTCTAATCCTATAGTTGCAAGTATAATGGCGAGAATGAGAAGTAAACCCATAATAATTCCAGAAATAAGTTTTAACCTGGTGTTTTGTTGAGTTTTTGAATACAGGTCTGCAAGAGGTTCATAGAATTGCTTTGATGCCATCGAAATAACCTTTAAGTGATAGTTTTAGGTGTAATTTAAATATTGGAGTTTAATAGAAAAAGGTAATATATGCATTCACCAGATAAAATTAAAGCGTTTATCAGTGTGTCAGTCATCACGAGGGAGGAAAAGCATTGAGAAGAGAAAACGGTGGAATTAAAAATAGTATTTAGAGAATGATAGTATTCTGTTCTGGAAAGCTCCCTCTGAAAGGGTTTTAAGCAAACAATGCTTAGAATATCTTAAAGAAAGGACTCCTGAACGCTTTTTTCTCTAGGGAAACAGCTGACAGGATAGAGGATGTAGGGTTACATCCAATATGATAGAGACTAACAACGGTAACGAGCTAGTTGATGACATCATGTAAATATAATTGCCTAAATTTTTAGCAATTTTAATAACCTATCATTTCCTAAAGGAAAAGTAATACTGTTAGTTTGAGAAGGGGTTTTTGTGATTTTGAAAATCATAAATGAAATCTCTTCAATCTCTACTGTTAAGGGAAGCATAATGACTCATTATCTTGAGATTTTGGAGAAAAACCTACAGAAGAATAAATACGAGGAATTTCTAAAACGAGTTGAGACTCCATTCAAGAAATTTTCAAAGGAGATTTATCAATCTGAACTTTTAAACTTTTCACATATAACTACAATTTATTCTGAATTTTTGGGAGTAGGACAAGGGAGTACACCTCAATCAGATGATATATTTTTAGGAGTAATCACAGCAATTAGTATTATGAATCCAGAGATAAAGAAAAAACTTGCACATTTAGCAGTAATGAAATATGAGAATTTTACAACAGAGAAAAGTAGTATTCTAATTCGAAAATTCTTGCGTGGTAATTTTCCAGAAGAGGTTCAGGAGTTAATTAATTTAATGAAAGTTAAAAATCGAATCGGTGAATTTGAAAGAGAAATAAGAAGAATTAAGGCAATTGGTGCGTCATCAGGTCTTTTTTTCCTAGTTGGTTTGCTTTGGCAGATTAAATATTATGAAAAACTCACCCAAAATTTGAAAGGTAACAAAGAAAATATTTACTAAAGGAGACATTTTCATGAAAGCAGTCCTATTACACGAACATGGAGAAATAGGGAATTTAAAATATGAAGATTTTCCAACTCCTGAACTTAGAGAACAAGAAGTTCTAATAAAAGTTAAAGGAGTTGCTTTAAACCATTTAGACTTATTTGTAAGGAAGGGAATACTTGGTTTGAAGCTGGAAATGCCACATATCTTAGGATCAGATATTAGTGGAACAATTAATGAGATCCATCCTTCAGTTAATAACTTAAATTTGGTTATAGGTCAAGGAGTTGTTATTGATCCAGGGATCTATTGTGGAACTTGTGAATTTTGTTGTCAAGGTCAGCACTCGTTATGCCCAACTTATCAAATCCGAGGGGAACACGTCCGAGGTGGTTATGCGGAATATATTGCAGTTCCTGCAACTCATGTTATACCAATACCAGAAGCAAATCCCATTAGTCTACTCCATATGGCAGCTGTCCCACTAACGTTTATGACTGCTTACCGAATGTTGATGAGTAGAGCTAAATTGAAAATTGGAGAAGATGTTCTAATAACAGGAATATCAGGTGGGGTTGCACTAGCTGTACTACAAATAGCAAAAACAATGGGAGCTCGAACTTTCGTTACATCTTCATCTGATGAGAAATTAAAAAAAGCAAAGGATCTTGGAGCAGACTTTCTGATAAATTATCAACAGACTCCTGATTTTCATAAAGAAATTTATAGATTAACGCATAAGCGGGGAGTAGATGTTGTCGTTGACTCCGCTGGCCAAGCTACCTGGGAAAAAAGTATGCGTACGCTAAGAAAAGGAGGCCGATTAGTAACTTGTGGAGCCACAACTGGACCAATAGCAAAAATAAACATCAATCTCCTCTTTTGGAAGCAATTAGACTTGTTAGGTTCAACAATGGGAACACGTTCGGATTTAAATGCGGTTTTGGATCTTGTATGGAAGGGAAAAATGAAACCGATAGTTGATAAAGTTATACCACTTGAACATGCCCAATCAGCCCATCGTTTATTAGAAACAGGAGACCACTTCGGAAAGATCATCCTACAACCATAATTGATGAATCAGCTTTGCGATTCAAATTCTCTCTCTCTTTATATTTCATTTTTGATGTTGAGAATGAATCCATAAGTGAATAAATCACTATTCAATGGATCAATCCTCTCCAATTGTATAATCAAGATTTTTCTCCTCAGTGAAAGGAAGCATAAAGAGAAAAATCTCACTATTTTTTTTGTTATTTAAATTTTAATTAATACAAATATTATTTAGGAAGGATCATAGCTTGAAAACGTCATTTGGACTACAATTAGAGCCACAATTTGGATACACCAAGAAAGATGTTGATGAAATCGCATCTTTTGTCGAAAAAAGTAATTTTGATACCATTTGGGTTTCAGATCATATGTTTATGAATAAAGATTCAGTAGGTAAAAGTGCTTTCGATGCACTTATGGTAATGACGTACATGGGCACGAAGTTTTCCAAATTAAGAATAGGATCACTCGTGTTTTGTAATTCATACCGTCATCCAAGTGTTATGGCAAAAAAAATTGCTTCATTGGATAATCTTGTAGAGGGTAGACTTGAAGTAGGTTATGGAGCAGGCTGGAAAGAAATTGAGTATGATGCCTATGGTATTCCTTTTCCATCCGTTAAAACTCGTTTGGAACAGTTAGTAGAAGGTTTAGAAGTATTACAGAAAATGTGGACAGAAGAAAAAGCCTCTTACAATGGAGATCATTATACTCTTGAAAATGCCCTTTGTTTTCCTAAACCTTATCAGAAACCATACCCTACTCTTTGGATAGGAACAATGTATGGTAAAAAGAAAATGCTCAGGATTGCTGCTAAGTATGGAGACGGAATCAACCTTGCATGGGCTTTTTCTTTGGAAAGATGTCAAAAGATCTTTCATCAATTAGATGAATATACAAGTGAATTTGGTAAGCAACCTTTGAAACGATCACTGGGTTTTTGGGTACGTGTATACTCGAATGAGGAAGAAATGGCTAAAGGGCTGCAAGAAGAAGCAAACAAACGGGATTTATCATTAGAAGACTATAAAAAGCGTATTGAAGGAGCCTTAATAGGTACAACAGATGCTATTATTGAAAAACTTAAAGCATACAAAAATTTGGGTGTAACACACTTCATTTTCATGTTTCCATACTTAAAAGAGTTAGAGTATCTAGAGATATTCAACTCTCAAATTATTAATTCCATATAGTGATTGTAGATATGTCCCTAAGATATCAGTTTCCAACTAAACTTCGTTCTGGCGGTTTTCGCTTTCCACGTGAACATGGGTTAACAAGTATTTGGGTAGGAGCCGTTGGCCTTGGAATAGGATTGAGTTTTTATTCCACTATTGATTTCGTTGGTTTGTTACTTTCTTTAGCATTTTCCACTAGTATTCTTTTTAGCTCTGATTCGTTATTGATGCAAATAAAGCGTAAACCAGAAGAATTACAATGGATGCCCATTCTGACAATTGTTTTAACAACACTTGCAATGGTTCTCTGGAATCAGACCGTCGAATTACTCCTTGTATTGGGAGTAATGGGAGTACTTACCTTTGT
>JAEOSP010000140.1 GCA_016840305.1 Candidatus Hodarchaeota archaeon | reverse complement strand
TCTGGATGAGCCTTTTCGATTTCGTCAAATAAAATCACAGCATAAGGCCTTCTGCGTAACGATTCTGTTAGATAACCACCCTCATCATAGCCAACGTATCCAGGTGGAGCTCCAATCAAACGTGCTACACTATGTTTTTCCATATATTCGGACATATCGATTCGAACCATTGCACTCTCATCATCAAAGAGAAATTCAGCTAAAGCTTTTGCAGTTTCAGTTTTTCCAACACCTGTAGGCCCTAAGAAAATAAAAGTACCAATAGGTCTATTTGGATCTTGAATCCCCGCCCTAGCTCGCCTTATCGCATTTGAAATTTTGGTAAGGGCCTCATCTTGTCCGATAACTCTGTTTTTCAATCGATTTTCCATTTTTAATAGTTTTTCCCGT
This sequence comes from Candidatus Hodarchaeota archaeon, assembly GCA_016840305.1. The sequence continues at coordinate 2,669 of JAEOSP010000140.1, read as the reverse complement.
TCACCTTCTAGCATTCTTGAAACTGGAATACCCGTCCATTGAGAAATAATTCTTGCAATATCTTCTTCATCAACTTCTTGTTTTAGCATAGTTTTATTTTTTTGAATAGTGGCTAGCTCTTCATTATGTTGATTTAATTTCTTGTTCAATTCATTTAACACTCCATAAGTTAATTCTGCGGCCTTTTCTAAATCTCCTCTTTTTTCCGCTCTCTCCGCTTCTATCTTTGTTGTTTCCATTTTCTTTTTGACCTCATTAATTTTCGCAATGGTCTCTTTCTCGTTTCTCCATTGAATTTTCATTTTATCACTTTCTTCACGTAAATTATGTAATTCTTCGTCAATTTTCTCCATTTTTTCGGCACAGGACTTATCATTTTCTTTCTTTAGAGCTTCTTTTTGAATTTCTAGCTGAATAATCTTTCTCTCAAGCTCATCAATTTCAGTAGGCATCGAATCAATTTCAATTCTCAAGCGAGAAGCTGCCTCATCCATCAAATCAATTGCCTTATCAGGTAAAAATCTATCTGAGATATATCTATGAGATAATGTAACCGCTGCTATAATAGCAGAATCGGTAATTCTTACACCATGATGAATTTCATATTTTTCCTTTAATCCTCTTAAAATAGCTATAGAATCTTCAACAGAAGGTTCAGCTACATATACAGTTTGAAATCTACGAGTTAATGCTGCATCTTTTTCAATATATTTGCGATATTCATCTAACGTTGTAGCTCCAATTGCTCTTAATTCACCTCTGGCTAAAGCAGGTTTTAACATGTTTGAAGCATCAATAGCTCCTTGAACAGCTCCAGCACCAACTAACGTGTGCAATTCATCGATAAATAAAACATATTTACCTGCTCCTTTCTCTATTTCTTTTAAAAACGCTTTTAGCCGATCTTCAAATTCTCCTCTATATTTCGCCCCAGCAATCATAGCGGCCAAATCTAATGAAACTATATCTTTATCCTTTAAAGCATCCGGGACATCATTATTTGCTACTCTTTGAGCAAGACCCTCAACAATAGCTGTTTTTCCTACTCCTGCTTCTCCGATCAAGACGGGATTATTTTTAGTTCTTCTCGAAAGAATATGCATAACCCTTCTTATTTCATCATCTCTTCCAATTACGGGATCAATTTTGCCTCGTCTTGCTAAATCTGTTAGGTTTCGGCTATATTTTTCAATTGCTTGATACTTACCCTCGGGATCTTGATCAGTAATTGTATGAGACCCCCTAATACTCTTTAATGCTTGTAGTATTCGATCCTTACTTATTCCATACCGGTATAAAAGATTATAGATCTGTAATTTGTTATTAGTCGCCATAGCTAATAGTAAATGTTCGGTACTAAGATATTGATCTCTTAAAACTTCTGCCTCTTTCCAAGCACTATCAAATAATTTACTTGAATTGGTTGATAAAACCACATCTGTCGCTCCAGATCCGGTTACTTTAGGCAATTTATCTAATTCATTATTTAATTCTCCTAAGATTTGTTGAACATTAACGCCTAATTTTTGGAAAAGTGGTGTTGTAATACCATCTTGTTGATCGATTAATGAAATTAATAGGTGAACAGGCTCGATTTGTTGATTATCATTATTCCGAGCCAATGATTGAGCGGCCACTAAGGCCTCTTGAACCTTTATCGTGAATTTATCAAATTTCATCATAATACTATCACACTCCTATAAACCTGCTTGTTTTAATTTATCTAACAATTCTTTTTGAGTCTTATTCAATTTATTTGGAACTTTAATTTTTATTTGAACCAAAAGATTACCTCTTTCATCATTAGAATTAATTTTGTAAAATCCTTGATTTTTTAATCTTAAAACTGAAGAGTCATGAGTTCCCTTTGGCACGGTGACGTTTAGAGTTTTTTCTATACCGGATACCTGCACTTTACCTCCAAGTGCCGCCAAAGTAAATGGAACCTCTTGGACAACATATAAATCATCATCCTTCCTCTCAAATACAGGATGTTTTTTTACATGAACTGAAATATATAAATCTCCCGGAGCACCTCCATTTTCTCCAGGCATTCCTTTTCCTTTAAGACGCAATTTCTGATCATCTCTAACACCTCTCGGGATCCTAACTTTCAATTTTTGAGTTTGACCAGTGACAGAGTCTTTATATTGAATTCTTCTCTCTCCACCATTAAAGGCATCCATAAAACTAATTTCCATATCATAACGCAAATCATCGCCTTCCCTTGGTACATTCCTAAATGGATTCGATCTGGCTCTCGTGCTCCCACCTCTATTGGAAAACACATCAAAAATATCGCCTAAATCATTAAAAAAGTCAAATCCACCAGAATTGCTTTGAGAATTTTTATGGTTGCCAAAAATTTCACTAAAATCAACCCCTCCAGGGGCTCCCGAGGTTGAATAATAATAGGTTGTTCCATCTGGCGATCGATATGCTTGTCCACCTCCCGGAGCTCCTCCACTCCTTTGCTGATATGAGGAAGCATCTCCCTCTACTACTCCAAATTTATCATACATTTCTCTTTTTTTATCATCATTTAAAATACCATATGCCTCGTTAATCACCTTGAATTTTTCACCAGATTTTGCTTCGTCTGGGTTTACATCAGGATGATATTTTCGAGCCATTTTACGAAATGCTCTTTTGATTTCTTCCTTTGATGC
>JAEOSP010000139.1 GCA_016840305.1 Candidatus Hodarchaeota archaeon | reverse complement strand
CACCTGGACACGATCGAATATTCACAGCTGGAGAAAAAGAATTTCTTTCTGAAATTGAGAAGGAAAAAAGTGGTATCCCTTTAATGCCTTCAATTGTTAAAGATCTAAAATATCTTCAGAATGAACTCAATCTATCTGAATATTCCTTTTAACCCCTTAAATACTGAAAATTCCGATTATTCGGCTGTATCTCAAAAGAGGTGTGTATTGAGGGGAGGTGGGAGTACCTGACTGTACTCCCGTCAAAAACAGATAAAGAATTCGATATCCAAGGGAAAATAGTTTATTCCTAGGGTTCTACCATTGTGATTACTTGGCATGTGGTGAATTTTTGGTTTTTACTGCTGGAGCCTGAAGAGGTTCTTCTGGAGAAGAGATCTGAGTCATGATTATGGATGTAAAGTCACCTAAGGTTAATTTTCTTCTATTTGGTTTGCTGGGGATGTCGCTTACTCTTTTTAGATCACTAGAAGACTTAGTCATACCAACCACAATACTTAGAATTATTAAATTTTTCTTTAAATATCTAGCTAATACACTCGTAATATCTACAGTAACTAAAAGTGATCGATCGTTGAAAGGAATATTATTTTATCGACATGTGAAATTTAGTTTTTTAAGTCGGCTTTAGACTTGGAATAATTCAGTTCTTTGTACAGTTCAGCTAAAGCAAAAACGATATTTCAAAAGATCTCTCTTCATTAATTGGCCTTATTTTTTGAAATCAGAGGGATTTTTTTGACATAAGTCAATTTCCTTAAGTTTTCTGACTTTTCCCCTACTTAGTAAACCTTTTAATCAGCTTTATCACAGAGAAATATCGAGTCTTACACTTCGTAGAAATGTAATGATTTAACAAGAAAAGAAATTAAAGTTGGTAAACCGAATGAAAAGACGGAATTTATTAATAATTTCGGCATTGTTGCTGAGCATCTTCGCCTTAGTAGGAAATTCTCCTATTGTTAAGGCAGCTGAAGACGAGGGAACATTAGCGGAAATTTTAGAACGCGGATACATTAAAGTTGGTTCTGATACTACCTATCCCCCATTTGAGAATATGAATGAGGAAACAGGTCTACCAGAAGGCTTTGATATAGATATTATCCATGTGATTGCTAATCAATCACTCGACGTTAAAGTTCAAATAAAAGAATCCGAATGGACTCCGATTATTCAGAATCTAAAGGATAAGAAATTTGATATTATCATCTCTGCTATGACAATTAATGCAGAGAGAGAACAAGAAGTAGATTTCACACGCTGGTACTATAAATCTACGCAAGCAATCTTGGTCACAACAGCTAATCCCAAAAATATAACTACAACAGACGACCTAAATCAAACAGGAGTAGTTATTGGAGTTCAAGCTGGAACAACAAGTCACTGGTATGTTGAAGACGAATTAGACGCAGAGAAAGTAGAACTAAAAACCTACACAACAATCCTACTAGCTATTGCAGCGTTGAAGAATGGACAAGTAGATGTTGTATTAGGCGATTTAGCCGTTCTTGATCAGGATGCAGTACAATCAGGTGAAACAGAAGTAAAAGAACACTTCTCACCGGAAGATTTCGGATTTGCATGTCGTGAAGAGGATGATGATCTTCGAGAAGCGTTAAATGATGGAATTGATGCTCTCCTAGGGACTAATCTCTCTCATCCTGTACCCACCGATATTTACAATACCATCTATTATAAATGGATGGGAGTTGATGCCTTCTTTGAAATAGGTACGGAAGTTTACACATACAGTGGTAGTGTCCGAGATGCAGTTATCCCCTATAGCTGGCAACCTAAAGCAGCACCTGGTTTTGAGTTCTTAGCAGTGCTTATGGTTATTGTCGCTATCCCCATCATAAGAAAAGTTAGAAAATAGGTAAATAGTAATTTACCAAAATTCTTCTTTTCCCCCTCTTTTTTCATATTTCGGTTTTTGTACACTCTAAAGAGTTATTTTCCCCTATTACTAGAACAAATTTAAAAACTAGAATTTTAATGAGAAATAGTAAGTATTTGAGATTATTGGGTGTTTCTATGAATATGAAATTTCAAATAAAAGATATTCAATTGTTAAAACCGAGTCGTAAAAACTGGGGTTGGTGGATTTTGGGTATTTTTCTAGGAATGTGTTTATTCGGTTTTTTTTATGACTTCCTTG
>JAEOSP010000138.1 GCA_016840305.1 Candidatus Hodarchaeota archaeon | reverse complement strand
GTCAAATAAAAATCTCCTATGAGAAGTATAGGTAAATTTACTATCTATAACATTAAAAGAACGATGTCACAATCATAATATGTGGAAGAGGTTTTTTCATTTGATGGCTTTACTAGCCAAAATTTAAAGGAATCACTGCTAATCTAGATTTCAGAACAATGAGAAAAACCTAACATTATCAAAGAGATGATATAAATTATCAAGCAAAAATACTCACGGTCTAAGAACCATTTTTCAGCAAGTCATTTTTTAATTGGATTTTCTAAGTGTGAGAGATTACATGGACATAATTATGTTGTTAAAGTTACTATTGAGTACCAACAATCTGATTCTGATTTTCTAATAGATTTTCGTGATATCAACTCAATTATTCAATCGATTATAGAAAAACTGGATCATAAGATCTTGATTCCAGGAAATTCTAAAACCATACATGTAACATCAGTAATGGAAAATATGAACTGGTTGGTTCGTGTAAAAGGTAAAGAGTATTCGTTTCCTCAAAAAGATGTTGTTATTCTGGAAAAAGCTAACCAGACGACTTCTGAAAATTTAGCTAAATTTTTCCATGAACAGATTTCTGAAAAGCTAAGAGAATATATTTCTCAGTGCCCTGAGCTCCAATTAAAGGTAGGAATCGCTGAAACAGCTGGAAATGAAGTTTCTTACTTTGATAAATTAAAAAACTGAGGCTCTTTTAATCCCATCGTTTTCCAGTTGCGACCAAATACAATAGAATTAAAACACTTATGATTAAGAACCCTCCGAGTAGGATTATTATCCCTAGGCTAATCAATGTTAACAAAATCGATATTATATCCATTCTGATTGTTCCCCTGTGTAAAAAGTAACAACAAATTCTTTTTCAAGATGATTCTTCTCTCTCCGAGTTTAAAAGATTTACTGAAGAAGAAATCCGCAAAGGGTTCCGAGAAGAAAAATCCTTCGTCATCACCTCCAGTTTTTCTAGTCTAATAGTTGTCATTGTACGCTCAAAAAAAACAAATAAATCCTATAAGAAGCATTAAATGGGAGGATCTTCATACTTAATAAGTTCTGATATAATATATTCCTTTAATTTCGATTTGTCCCCCTGAGGTATAATAAATGAAGAATTAATGTCTTCCTCTAAGTTAGTGGGTTTGATTTTTATTATCCACTGCGTGTAAGGATCATCATTTATTAATTGGGGATTATCGATAACTTCTGAATTCACTTCAGCAATGGATGCTGTTAGAGGGAATCCTAATTGGCCAATGAATTTGTTTGTTTCAACTGTACCAAAAGCTTTTCCTTGGGGGAAAACCTTACCGACGGGGCGAGTACGAATGTGGAGGATAGGTCCTTGAGACTGACCAAAATCGTCAAAACCCACTTCAAAGTGATCTTTCTCTTGTTTAAGCCAGATATGACCAGCTTTCTGTGTAAAATAATAACGATCTAAAGGGAATGAATAGGTTTTTGTTTCAGTTTTAATCTCTAGAGAATCCATACCCGAATAGACCACCATTTACAGCTAATTTAGCATTTGGTATATTCTTTATTAAATTATTCGAATCTAATTTTTTATCTAGTAAGTCATTCGAAATTACTAATAGCCGTGTGCAGTCCTATCTTTCAAAAAACCCAAATTTATCAATGAGATGCTGCACGAATGTGATAACGTGCTGTTCGTTCTGTATTTTTCTATCATGGTAATCAATTTGAATCAAACCTTGGGAATGCCATGTCAATTTCACATTCTTTCCGCTAAAAACCATGATATTTGGAGTTGTTGCAAGCGTGGAGTAATTATCTTTTTCCAAAGCTTCTTTAATATCCGCCATTATGAATGGTTTAGGCGGGGAAAATGAAATGTACCATCTATGAGAATTTTTATCGCATATCTTTACAGAAAAAATGTCTGACATAACCTTAACTCTTTTAACATCAATCATTGTATAACTACAAATACAAGGCATCATCTAAGACTATTAAGGCACCTATTACACCATTAATATCCTTAGACTGGAATACCAATGATTTTTTCTTAGAAAAATCTATTTTTTTAAATTTTGGTTAACCAAATCAAACAGTTACTTCCTTATGTTTGAAGTTAATGACACGAAAATGAAGAAATCACTTTAAAAATGAGAATTCTATCGGATATTGACGATATGAAAGCTGTAGTTTTAATTTCTGGTGGTATTGATAGCCCAGTTGCGGCTCAAATTGCAATTCAGAATGGTTTTCAGCCTTTACTATTACATTATCATAATTATCCGTTTCATTCACTCGGAACACTTGAAAAAGTTGTTGAGTTATCAAATCGTTTAGCATTGAATAATCCTGAAGTAAAACTGTCTCTTACAATAATGACTCATGGTCAAACACAGGAGGCTATACTTAATGCATTAAATGGTCGTGAAATAAAACAAACATGCCTTTTCTGCAGAATGCAGATGTTCTCAAAGGCTCAAGAATATGCATATCAATGTGGGGCTGAAGTAGTTATCACAGGCGAAATCATGGGGGAACAAGCAAGTCAGACACTTGATAATTTGTCAATAGTTACCTCAAAAACGTCTATTCTAACTTTAAGACCTCTTATTGGATACAATAAGGAAGAAGTAGTAAGTTTAGCAAAAAAATGGGGTTACTATGAGTTGTCAATCTTACCAGGCGGGTGTTGCAATATAAATCCCCAATATCCTGAAACTCGTGGAAGAGCAGATATTGTAGATCCGATCTATGAAAGAATTTATGAACAATTACTTGAAGCAATTAACTCTGAAATCAATAAAACTCAAATCTTTCAACTACCCGTTGAGGTTGAGGAAATACTTCAATTAGTAGAGACATAATGCCTATTTACTTTTCCAATATCTGTTAATCTACCTTAACCATCCAATATTCATTATAATCCACAAGTACTCTTTGATAACCAGTCAACCGACTATCAAGACTAGGATCTCCGGTATCAATATGTAAAACACGCTTTGGGAGATTTTCAAGTTTGGATTTAGTAGCAATCACTTGTATCGCTGAAACTCCAATTTTTTCGATCACCTTTGGACTTAATTGTTGATTTCCTCTCCCTAAAATAAAACCTTGTCCGCCTATTGGTGTGATCAAGAGTTTTTTATGAATTTCAGGATATTTATCAAGAAAATTTAGGATTTCGCTCTCCGAAACGTCTGATTTCATTAATTCAAGATTATAAACAAGATCAATCCCAATTAAAGTTTTTTTCTGGAAAATCTCATCCCCAAAAGCCTTAGAAATATCTTTGATTGTTGAACCAGATCCTAATAGATATATTGAGTTACGTGATATTTCTTCTCTTAAAGTTCTAGTTATTCCTTTTATATTATCTTTTTCTATATCTGAATGACTTGTGCTTGATTTAGTTAGCTGCATTAGACTAGGGATTTGCGGAACTAAACTTGTACCATAAAGTTTTGTACTAAGAATACCCTTGCGAAAGGTGTCTTCATCAAGGTCAATTATCTCTACTTCGGTAAATTCAACTTGACCTGCTACGAGTTTTTTCACAATCTCAATCGTTTTACTTGTAGATTGTGCAAAAACACCTGAATGCATTTTCACACCAGAAGGGATACCTAAAATTGGCGTTTTATTTCCAATTGCTGTATATATATCTTGCGCTGTTCCATCCCCGCCAATAAAAATAATTAAATCTACTTCCAGACCTTTTAGCTCACTAGCAACGTGTTTTGTGTCAATTGAAGAAGTTTTAGTTGGAATAGGAATTTGAGTAAGAATTTCTCTCCGAATCTTTTTTGCTAATGCTGGATTTTCACTGAATACTTTTTCTCCCATCTCTCCTTGTGGTAAGATGAATAGAATTTCCTCATTCAACCCTAAATTCATTATTCCTTCAAAGAAAGATTTTGCTTTATGTTTGGTAATGGGAGTAGCACCGCGTTTTATAGCTTCTTGTAAAATTTCCTCCCCATCAGTTCCTTTTAATGCTACTTTCCCCCCCATTCCAGCAATTGGATTAATAATAAAGCCAAATCTTTTCATAATGAAGGATCTCAAAAGTTTTTGTATGATTATTCTCAAATTAAGATAAATTTTGATCAATGATTTGGCAGAAGAAATACCTTTTATTATTATGCAGATTCCTCCGTTTTGATAAAAATGAAGGTATTAGTAACTGGTGCAAGCGGATTCATCGGAAAAGCCCTTGTAAAAGAATTAATTAAAGAACATCCAAATATACAGATCTATTGCGCAGTGAGAAAGACTTCTAACGTGAATGAATTACAAAAACTCAATGTTAAACTAGTTAATTTTGATTTAACTGATATTAGTACATTTAATCAAGCTCTTAAAGATAAAGATGTAGTAGTACACTTTGCTGCTAATTTTGATTTTCTTGCTTCTGAAGAATCATTATTTCAAGAAAATGTGGATGCTTCAAGAAAATTAGCTGAAATCTCATTAAAGGAAAACGTAAAACATTTCATATATTGTTCAACGACGGAGGCAATGGGTGTTGTTACAGATGGTAACGAAGAATCAGAATACAATCCTGATGAAGTTTATGGCCGTAGTAAAATGGAAGCAGAAAAATCATTACTACGTATGAGGGAAAATACTCAGTTACCTTTAACTATTGTACGACCAACAGGCGTTTTTGGTCCTGGAGATAATTACACCATCAAAGAAATGATCGAATCTGTAGACAGGACAATTGTAAACAAAGTATTTCCTACATCGGCAAAAAATTTCATTCATTATACCTATATAGATGATGTAATCAAAGGGTTTATTAGAATAATAGAGAATCCAGAGAAAAGCATAGGTGAAATCTATATTTTAGCATCTGATGAGCCTCAAACATATCGTGAGATGTTTATCACAATCTCTAAGGCACTAGGTCGCAAACCACCTTTTTTCATTTCCCCATTCCCATTGATACTCGCAAAACCTTTCTGGCCTCTAATAGTAAAATTTTACAGATGGAGAAAGTTCGGCTACCCTTTTGTTCCAAATGCATTAAGTAAGATATCTGCAAGTAGAAATTATCTGAACACAAAAGCAAAAAGAGATTTAGGCTTTAAACCTTCAGTTAATTTTAAAACAGGTATTGAGAATGAAGTAAATTGGATGAAAAGTCAGGGAATGATTAAAACGAAGCTTTAATGATCAATTCTCAAATTTGCCTAATGGAAAAAGATCAAAAATCATTTTTTTTGTAGAGAAAATAACACCATAGAATTAGATAGAGTTTTCAGCTTATCAATTAATCATAGAAGTTTTTAGAAGTGAAAATAATGGCTTTAATCAAACCGATTCATTATAAAGTCCATCTTGAACCTAATTTAAGAGAATTCAAGTCGAATGGATATACTAAAATCAAAATAAAGTCCGATGAACCTACAAATAAGGTAACCTTACATTCTCATGAACTTGCGATTTGGAAGTGTCAAGTAAAAAAGAAAGAGGAGTTCATTGATTGTGAGTTTTCAATAGATCCTAAAAAGCAAGAACTTACAATTATACTCCCAGAGTCAATGAGTGATATATTCCTCAAAATTGAGTTTGTGGGTTTAATAAATGATCAATTAGTTGGATTCTACAGAAGTAAATATGAGGAAGAAGGTAAAGAAAAATACATTGCTGTAACTCAATTTGAAGAAGAGCATGCACGCCAAGCGTTCCCTTGTTTTGACCATCCTTCAAAGAAAGCTACATTTGATATAGAATTCGTTATTGATAGCAAGTTTTCTGGAATTGCTAACACACGAATTGAAGAAGAAAAAGAGTTGGAGGAAGGAAAAAAGCTTATTAAGTTTAAAACAACCCCAAAAATGTCGAGTTACTTATTATTCTTTGGAATAGGTGATTTTGAATACATTGAATCATCGTCGGACAGTATTCGGTATAGAATCGCTACAACACCAGGTAAAACACAATATGCTGACTATGCATTAGATTTTGGACGAAAAAGTGTTGAATTCGGAGAAGAATACACTGGGATAAAATTTCCAATTGATAAAATGGATCAGATCGCTGTAAGTGATTTTGCATTTGGAGCTATGGAGAACTACGCCGCAATAACCTATCGAGAAAACTTACTGCTTATTTACCCAGGAATTACATCTAAAGCTGGAATAGAACGTATTGCAGAGGTTATAGCTCATGAAGTAGCGCACCAATGGTTTGGGAATTTGGTAAGTCCTTTAGATTGGAAATATATCTGGTTGAATGAGTCATTCGCAACTTTATTCGGATATGCAATTGCAGATTATTACCATCCAGAATGGGAATTCTGGGAGGTTTTCCTTATAGATTCGGTGGATGAGGCATTTGAAAGAGATTCCTTAATAGAAACCTTCCCAATAGAATTACCTGGCGATAAAAAAATTAAAATAACTGCTGCTAATGCTCCAATTATATATTCAAAGGGAGCAGCAATATTAAATATGATCCAAGGTTATTTAGGAGAAGAAAAATTCAAGCAAGGTATTAATCATTTCTTAAATGAACATAAGTTTGAGTGTGCCGAAAGTACAGCTTATTGGAAAGGGATAGAGGAAGCTACAGGCTCTCCTATTGCAGAAATGATGAAAACATGGGTATATCAACCAGGTTATCCTATCATTGAAGTAACGAGATCTGGCGATCATTTAACATTATCTCAACGCAGATTTTCTTTTCTCCCAAATGATTCTAAAGATATATGGATGATTCCACTAACAATCTCATTATACAAAGGAGATGAACGTTTAGAAACACAACGATATGTATTCAAAGATAAAACAATGGAAATTTCATTACCAAGCGATGTAACATCTTTTAAGCTAAATTTTGAACAAACAGGGTTTTACCGAGTGAAGTATGAGAAAGAAAATTTGCATGCTTTGGGAAAGCTAGTTAAGCACAAGTCTATTTCTTCAAAAGATAGATTTGGTCTTCAAAATGATCTTTATGCTTTTATGAGAAGCGCAGACTATTCTATTGATGATTATCTTGATTTTATGGAGTATTATACAGAAGAAGATGAATTCTTACCACTCGTTTCGATGAGTGCGAATTTGGTACATGCTTACAAAGTCATTGTATCAAGACGTGAACGGATAAGTGCAATCGGGTTCAAGACTTTCTACCGTGTTCTTCAGCTTATAGGATATGAACCAAAAGAAGGTGAGCCTAATAAGATAACTAATCTCAGAAGTTCTCTACTTAATTCCAGTTATCTATTTAGTGATGAAGGTGTTGCAGAATTTGGAAAAAAGAAATTCAACGATTACCTGGATGGGAATAGTGTTCATCCTGATATTCTTTCGAGTATAATGAGGATTGGAGCAGCTCAAACACCAGATTCCTACCCGATTTTGAAGAAGAAACTTGAAAATGCGGAAACTCCTGAGCCAGAGAAGATTAATCTTCTTCAAGCGATAGGTAGTTTTGAGGATAAAGAATTACTTTTAGCAGCACTAGATTATTCGCTAGAAAAGGTACCAGATCGGAATAAAATATACCCGATTATCACAGCTGCTAGAAATTTAGCTATCGCAGATGATATCTGGGATTGGTTTAAGCAGAATGTAGAGAAATTGGAAAAACTTCATCCAATGCACTTTGAGAGAGTAATTGCTGGTGTAGTTGGGTTATCTGGATTAAACCGCGTGGAAGAAGTCAAATCATACTTCAATTCTTACATGGAAAAGAAAGATTTAGCCAAAGATACAATAAAAATGACTCTTGAAAGAATGGAAATTAATGCCCGCTTACGAAAGGCATAATCTTCCCTCCTTTTTATTTACGTGTAAATTCTTTTAAGAAAGATTCTATTAACGATCGATGATCTCCTAGTACCATTATATGATGATTAGCTAATGATTTTTGTAAGAAGTAATCTACTGAATCATCTAGTTTAACTAGAACTTGTGTTCGACAACAATGCTCGTCTTCAGGATTGCTGAGAATACGACCTGTAGAAATCCACCATTTATTAAGTGAAGTGCCCGCGATTTTGAATATTGTGACATTTTGTCCAGTTTGAAATTCACCTTTCACTGCTACACCCTTTTTTGATTCAAAGTGTGAAAGAATTGAATAATTCTCAGTCATATTTAGAGGGACAGTACAATGAGCAAGCATTACCTCATTATTTACCTTAT
>JAEOSP010000137.1 GCA_016840305.1 Candidatus Hodarchaeota archaeon | reverse complement strand
CATTGCTTCGCCATACTTTTTATCCTTATAGCCGGGAGTAGCAGGGCGTTGATCATTAACATCCCAACCTTTTCCAACTACAATTTTAACCTCAGCAGTAGTATAGGAACTTAATGCAGATGCAATTGCAGGGAGTCCATAAACAACGAAATGTTCGCCGAATAATATTGTTTTGCCGTATCCCTTTCCAGAGCCCATTTATTTCATCTCCACAATCCCTTCGCTTCCATTTACAATTAATTTCTGCCCTGTTCTAATACTCTCAATTTCAATATTATCTACACATGGTATTTCACTGATTATGCATCCAACTGCAATGATCGTATCGATTTCTTTATTTACAATTGCTATCGGAGCGGTATTGTTCTTTTTCATTCTATACATCGTATAAGATCCTACGGTTGAGCCTTTGCCAGTGGGAAAAACTAATATTTTATTTGTTATAGACTGTCCCTCAAGTTCGTGTCCAACCTCGACAATTTTACCGGTGTCAGGATCAACACCACCATAAAATGAGATTCCATCATTAGTCACTATAGCTTCTCCTTCAACCGTACCCTTGTAGATTTTTCTTCCCATAAGTTTCATTTTATAGCCTCCTCAACGCATTCTTCAATCGTTCCAATTTTTACCTTAAATTTATTTTTAGCACGACCATAATAACAGGCTTTTGCTGAATCTACCATTATTCCTTTAAATCGTCCCTTTATAGGAGCTACTACACAACAAGTATCTGCAGCAAATTTTGCTCCAGCATCTTCAATAACTTTGGAATAGCCAGCTTCATCAGCAATTTTCTTAGTAGGTCGAGCTGTAGTGATCCAAAATTCTTTTTTTACTTTTTTTCCTTCTAATAATACTGAAAGATTTGCAATTTCGTGAATTGAAGCATGAGGACAACCGATACTAATGAAATCTATTTCGATATCTTCATCAATGAGTTCAGCACGAGTATTTTCTAAGTCCTCTTGGTTGATATCAACTACTTTTTTATTTGGTTTGGGATAATTATTATATTCTGGAGTGATTTCATCTATGTGGAATAATGCTGTTCCACCATATGTCGCAACAGAAGCACAAAATGATTTGAGTTCTTCAACTGTTGCTGAAGGAATTCCAGTAATATATGGTATTTTTTCTCCTAATTCAACTAATTTATCACCAATTATTTTTCCTAATACTCCAAATTGATCGGTACCTTTAACCAGTGCATTTACTCTGACTAAAACTTGACCGTGGCGATTCTTATCCAAATGATATCCATAATTGGGGGTTTTTCCTGTTAAAGCAGCAGCTAATGCGCTTGGTCCACCTTCACGATTTGTACGAGCTCCAATCACAGAATTAGAATAGCATACAGCGCTACTCTCTGCCCAAGCAATATGTTGACCATAATGGGGTGTGTTTCCAATTAGGTAAGGAGTGCAAGAACAAGTAGTAATTATTCCCATTTTAGCAAAAGCATCAATTGCTCGATTTTGATTAGTAGCAAATTCTTGATCTATTCCTAATACTTGCCAGTTTTCACGATCCATTCCTGCTGGATTCAATGTTGTTAAAACTCTAACTTTACCATCTTCGGCCATTTCATTTAGGAATTCTAATCCTGCTTCACCAAGATTGGCATATGAAACACCTGCGATTTGAACACCATGAACATCAAGCATGTTTTCAGCATCAAATATCTCGCCCAAAGTGGTTAATATTTCCATGGATTTTTGAGTAGATTTTCCATACTTCCCTTCGAGCATTTCTTTTTCTTCTTGATTTAAAATCATAGTAAAATACTCCTATTAGTTGAAATACTTATTGATATCTACCTGAGGAAAATCAGCTCTTTCGAAACTTTTTCCCTTTGCTATCAACGGTTTTGTTAAATCAAATCCCATTTTCGTTGTCATTTTCGTTCCTGGTTCTGCACTTGGATCCAAACTACTTCCAGGTTCTTTATCTTTAATTATCATATCAATATCCCCTTGAAAGCGAGTTGCCATTGCCCATTCCACGGATAATGGATTATAGATATCGATATCTTTATCAACAATATATACATGTTTACAACTGCTATGACCATTAAAGGTACCTTGTATAGCTTTTTTACCATCATCTTCTGTTTTTTTGTCAATCTGTACAATAGCATGTAACCAAGAACAACCTCCCGGATTAATATTCACATCTAAACATTTAACTCCAATGTCATTAACTTTATTAAAGATTGTTGGTTCTCTTGGCATCCCCATCAATATCTTATGTTCAAGCGCGCCAGGTAATAATGCTTGCCAAATAGCATCCTTTCTGTGAGTTATTTTTTTTACTTCAAAAACGGGTTCTTCTCTCACTACGTCATATGTTTCAGTTAGATCAACAAATGGACCTTCAGCGTGTTTTTCTTCTAAATAAACACGCCCTTCTAGCACGAATTCTGCTTCTGCGGGGATCATGAGATCAACTGAATTTGCTTTTACAACTTTTATTGGTTCTAATGCATTTGCAATATGCAATTCATCAACTCCAATATCTACAGATGTAGCTCCCGCAATCATAATATTTGGAGTATTACCTATACAAAATGCAACTTCTAGTTCGCCGTTTTTTTCTAAAAATGTATGGAAATGTCGACCCCTAACTATTCTAGTCGCAAATTTATCTTTAGAAAATTGCATTGCTCTATGAAAATCCATATTTTGCCCATAGTCTAGATCTCTTGTAATACACACAGCTGAACTTATGTAATTTCCACCATCTCTATCACAATGATATAAGATAGGCAATTTCTCTAAATCAACATTTGATTCTACAATCTCTTGACATGGAGCATTTGTTATAATTTCTGGTTCTGATCGCTGTGAAATTGCTTTTGAAAGCATAGGAATGATATCTGCAGGAGTTACATCGAAATATGAGGCAATAACATTCTTAGTACAGAACATATTACCAGCAACCCTAAATTCAGATTCTTTAACATTAGTAAACAGTAAAGGTGTTGGCTCTTTCTCTTTTAATATTCCAGAAATCTCTAACTTCTTAGAAGTCTCAATATCTACTTTTTGAAGAATCCCTATATCATCAATTTTTTTTAAATAATCTCTAAAACCCATTATAATCCTCTCAAAATTAATTTATCATTATTCTGTTAACAATTATTTTTCCATTAATTTATTTAATATCATTTTTGCGTGATCAACCCGGATTTTTTTATCTAGGACCATTTGTTTCGCGACTTTTTCAATTAATTCGTCTGGAACTCCCGCAGATTTCGCGATATTTCGTGAATGGAGTACCATGTGACCCTTCTGTATCCCTTCTGCGGCTAAAGCCCTTAAAGCAGCTACATTCTGAGCTAAACCTAACGCAGCTGCAATTTGAGATAGCTCTCCAGCACTCTCTACACCTAAGATTTTTAGTGCTAAACGTGCCATTGGATGAATTTTAGTCATTCCTCCAATAATTCCAAGAGCCAGAGGAATTTCTATCTCACCAACTAAATTACCGTTTGAGTCCGTTTTAAAATTCGTAAGAGGTTTGTATCTACCACTCAGAGAAGCATATGCGTGAGCTCCTGCCTCAATAGCACGTGTGTCATTGCCTGTTGCTGATGTTAGCGCAATTATTCCATTCATTATCCCTTTATTATGGGTCGTTGCCCTATAGGGATCAGCAAGTGCAAATTCATAGGCATTTAATATGCCCTCAACTACTTCATCTCCACCTAACAAGTTTTTGTCAAAAGTTGCTTTACATTTCGCAATTCGATGTGTGGCTAAATTAGAAACGATCCGCAAATATATTTTTCCTCCACTAATTTTTTCTATATAGGGACTTATAGCTTCAGCCATCGTATTTACCACATTAGCACCCATTGCATCCAATACATCAACTAGTAGGTGAAGGATAACCATTTTACCTTTATTTGTTTCTATCTCTCGGATCTCTATATCTAACGCACCCCCACCTAGTTTATTTAGTAAAGGATCTTGCTCATTTGCTATTTTTAAGATTTGATCCTTATTATTCGCTAATATATCCTTAGTTGCAGCAATATCTTTTAATTGAGTTATTTGAATTTGAGAAGTCATGATTGATTTAACTTCTTGAGAATGAAAACCTCCATTTTTTCTTGCTATTTTCGCTGCATTTGAAGCAGCGGCTACAACAGAAGGTTCTTCAATCACCATGGGTAAGATATAATCTTTCCCATTAATCTTAAAGTT
>JAEOSP010000136.1 GCA_016840305.1 Candidatus Hodarchaeota archaeon | reverse complement strand
AGGGCTTGACGGACAGTACGAGGGGAATAACGAGTTTTGGACTCAATTTCACCAACATGCATACGCTTGCCGGGTTTACCGGATTTCAACGCTTGATACACCTTCCGAACAGAAGGAGGCATAACTTCAACCAATTTCACACCGAATAAGGCACTACTGGACATTTTATTATTTCACCTTTATGATCATCGAACTTAGATCTCTATCTAAGTAAGAAATATATCTACTTATAATACTTTCGAACTAGACAAAGATTGTCAAAAAATGAAAAACCGCGTACCCTATCCGAAAACGCAGGAATGACTAAAAAATTAGGTGATGTTTATACAGTAGATTCCAGAGGACTCATTTTAGCCTCTACTTATGAACAATTTACAAAAAATTCATGGAATGCCATAAACATGCTTCAGGATTTAGATGCAACAGAAAAAATTGATGAATTTGTCAGAATATTGGCTATGATTCAACCAATCTCAAATTCAGATATTGATCAGGCAAGAGATACGATAAAAGTACGATCTAATGAATTGATTGAAGCTCAAAAGGACTTAGCAATATTAGATACTTTCTAGGTCTTAATCTATCCCAGACGTAACAAATAGGGAAAAAGACTATCGATTTGTTTAGGTAAGACTTCACAACGAAAATGAATTATCTCACGAATTATATCATCTTCAATCCCCTGAAGTTTTCTTTGCCAATATTCAGGATAATACCTTACAAGACTTGAAAGTATAAATGATATTATAAATGCTGATGCAGGTGTATGGGAACGAAATTCTAAAAGGTTATCTAGAGATAAGTCCATTTCTCCTTTTGTAAAGTACTTATTCATTTCATTATAAGGATCTTGAAGTAAAAGGATTGTATGAAAAACTCCAGTAGTTTTTATATTCGCTCTTGGATATTTATCCGATGATTCATTAAACTGATGTGAAGTTCCATGTTGTCTAAACAAAATTTCCTCATTAATATCGAGAAGAAGCAACACACAACCCTTAACACATTGAAGAAAGCTATAATATTCTACAAGGGGGCTTGAATTATCGTTCATGGTTAGAGATGTCTTGTAAAGTTCATTTGCTTGTTTAAAGTAAGAAGCTGACTTTACTGCAATTTTGCCATAATCTGTATCTAATGAGATAGGTTTTGCCAGTTCTTCAGCCGTACGTGGTTTCTTACCTCTCCAAACAAGTTTTGAATTTCTTAGAGTATCATGTTCATAATAGGTACTTATTCTTTCTATTAGATTTTGTTTTACTTTTTCAATATGCTCTGGATTTTTTTTAGCGACAGTTACCCAGTAGTATTCTAACTTATTCTTTAGGTAATATGGGTAGGAAAGATCTTCTAATCTTTTTAAAAACTGATATTCATATCTGTATAGGTTACCAGTTGTCATCTAATCATCCTCTCTTTCTATAATTAGTCAATTAATCTCATTACTTTCAATAATCATCTATCGTATTATCGATCTTAGGATTTCGTGTACCTGCAGCAGTAAATCAGTCGGGAAAAATTCAATCCGTCCATGAACTAAGTCATTCCTAAACAATCGAAATCTATTCAATCTACTGCTTTGTAACATAGTTATTATTTCTTGGTCTCGTGCCAACTGAATTGTATCTTTTGCATTGGTTTTTTCTGAAGCCCCAACAATCTCATTTAAATCAGAAAGAATCTGTTTGTAAAAATAATTAACCAGTGAGATCCGTTCATGAATAGTAATTCTTTTGTCTTGTTCTAAAGCAGAAATAATTTCTGAGTACAACCTTTCATCTGGGAACGGATCTTGTGTCTCAGTTTGATTAGTATCTGATTTCTGTTGACTTCGTGCTTCTTTGATAGCATTTATTATATCAGGGTAATAAGGATACAATGAGGGAAATTCATAGGATTTTTCTTGATATTGAAAAGCAACAGAATAACGATCCTGTTCTTCCCATTGGACTACACCTTCCTGTGAAATCTCCTTGATCTCAAAAATAAAAAGTTCGTCCTGAAAAGTAATGATTAAATGCTCGGTTGTGACAGAGTATTCATCACCCTGATTAGTTTTCCCGTTTGCAATCACCTTATTTTCAACATTCATGGATAAATTCTCTCTCCCTTAACATTAAGGTGTTCTAAATTCATCGCCCGTGGTACATTTAATAAAGGATTGAATATAGCGAATCAAATGAAGAATATATGAGTTAATTATTCGTAAAACATCACTCCCAAATGAAATCTCCAGGATATCATTCGATAAATTATCAATTGTGCAGACGATTGGAATTCCTGTTCCAATAACTAGAGGTTGTCTATGTGGTATAAAATCCACGGTTTTTGTTTTTATATCCAATTTTTTCTCACTTTTTAAAAAGTGGAAATCATCCTGTAATATACTTAATATTCTTTCATTAAAATAGTATTTTTCCCTTTTCAGGTGAGGATTAAAGGTGAAACTAATTTTTGGTTCAATATTACTGCAAAAGCAGTTGATAGAAGAATCAGAATGCGAATAATAATTACGAATTATACATAATAAAGCAATTTCATAAGAAGGGATCAATCTTCCCTTTTCAATATTTCTTCGTTTTTTTATGAAGGCCTCATATTCAGCATCTAAATAAGATAAGAAGGTTT
>JAEOSP010000135.1 GCA_016840305.1 Candidatus Hodarchaeota archaeon | reverse complement strand
ATGATTGCCTTAATCTCATCGTGCACGTCAGAATTTTCGATTAAGTATTTTTCAATCTTCTTTGTATCTATATTATATGTCTTTGGGTCGATGTCTACAAACACGGGTTGAGCACCTGCATTGACGATAGCTCCGGCGGTAGCAAAGAAAGTAAAGGTTGAGGTAATCACCTTGTCTGTTTTCCTTTTACCGGCTCCGATGGCTTTAATGGAGAGCAACAGCGCGTCTGTTCCGCTGGCAACACCAATGGCATGTTTTGCTCCACAATAATCAGCTATCTTATCTTCAAATTCCTTTACTTCCTTTCCCAATATGAAGCTTTGAGAGTCAACCACACGTTGAATCGATGCATCGATTTCTTGTTTAATCGTCTCATACTGTCTTTTCAAATCCAGAAATGGTACATTCATTAAGAAGCTCCTTCAGGTTATATTTAATGATTCCTGTAAAATAAGATGTCCTTTAATTTGGTAAGCGAGAAATCACTGTGATAGGAAGCCAAGGCCTAGGGATATCATCTGGCCCTAATTTGGTGAAGGGGATTTTGGATAGTAACATTAATATATCTGCACCATATCTTTAAGAGGTAGGTATAATACAACAGGATCGGGATAACCTTTGTTTACAGCCGATTCAAAAACTTCATTAGGATTTTCACCATCGGCAATAACAACGCTATCATTAAAATCTTTTATTGCTACATATCGACCGTTGTATTTTCTTTCTTTTATTAATGTTTGCTTCATAATGTTTTACCTTTTCCATTTAATATGTGGTAATTATACCATATACTTTACTTCCCATCAAATTAAATTATCCATTTGGCGTTTATTTGACATTTGAGCTTTTTCATTTGACATTAACAGGTTCCCCACCATTCCACTATTCCATCACTCCAATATTACATTCTTTCTCTGGCCAACCAATTTATTGACCAAACCCTTCCTAGATGTTATAAGTATATAATATTTCATTAATTAGGAGATAAAAAAATGGAAGGAAGAATAGAAACGAACCCTAAAATCTGTCATGGTCAACCATGTATAAAAGGAACAAGAATTATGGTATATACCATTATTGAACTTCTCGAATCTGGGTTGACACCTGATCAGATTATTAGAGATTATTATAAAAATTTAACAAGGGAAGATATTAAAGAGTGCCTTCATTACGCAGCTTCTCTTATTAAAGACCAAGAATATATCCCTTTTGAAAAGGTGATTTAATATTGAGATTCCTTGCTGATGAAAATATATTTCCTCCTGTTATAAGCTATCTCCAAGAATTAGGCCATGATGTTAAAAATCTCTATGAATTGGGTATTCTTCAAGCCACGGATGATAGTATCATCGATGTGGCAAAAAAAGAGGAAAGAACTGTTATCGCCTTTGATAAACACTTTGGAAATATTCTCAGATATCCCCCTCAAAACTTATCAGGCATAATTCTAATCAGAATACACCCACCTTTGTTAGAAGATATATTTCTTGCTTTGGAAAACCTCTTTGAGAATTATCATGCTAGCTCCTTCAAAGGGAAACTTATAGTTCTATCCAAATCAGGATATAGGATTAGATGAATTAATATCTGGATTATTAGCATTCATCTGCGCAAATCACTCCAAAGCAGATACGTTTTACAATGGCTAGAAAAATACCCGAATTTAAAACCGAGAAGGAAGAAAGAAAATTTTGGGAATCTCATTCTTCAGCAGACTACTGGGATGACATGGAAAAATGTAATGATACTTTTAAGAGAAGCAAATTAAAATCAATACCATTAAAGATAGATCCTGGATTGTTAGAAAAAATAAAGGTCGTTGCTCACAAAAGGGGTTTATCTTATAATGCTTTAATGAGGTATTTACTCTCAAAGGGTGTTGAAAGAGAGATAAAAGAAGGGTAAATACAGGGAATGTCAAAGTTCAAAATCCCAATGCCAATGAATGATATAAATAATGTCAAAGTTCAAAACTTCAATGTCAATAGAAATCGACTTGATTTGGACGTGTACGAAAAATTAAAAAGAAGTCTTAATGAAGCAGTACAATACCATAAAGGAAAAAAGAATTTGAAAACATTGGAATTGCTTACCCCCGATCCCCCAAATCCTATGAAAGCCAAGGATATTGTAAAACTACGAGCTTCATTAAAAGTGAGTCAGAGCATTTTTTCTGAAATTCTAAATGTAAGCGTTAAAACTGTTCAGGCTTGGGAAGCGGGGAGAAGGCAGTCAGCTCAGTCTGCACTGAGACTGCTTGAAATAATAAAAGATCATCCGGAATACGTATATAGAAAAAATTAAATATCCTACTAATAAGGGGAAAATGAGCCCATATAAGTATGAGGTTATCGTTTATTGGAGCGATGAAGACGAAGCCTATATTGCTGAAGTACCAGAGCTTCCAGGATGCATGGCTGATGGTAAGACTTACGAAGATGTTATAAGTAATGTTCAGGTAATTATATCTGAATGGATAGAAACTGCAAAAAGTGAGGGGAGATCTATACCTCGGCCCAAAGGTAAATTAGCTTATGCATAGTAAATCATCATGGAATGAAATGTAAATCATAACCAACACTACATTGACAGCTCGCGCATAAGATCGTCCACCGTTCCTCTTTTAACTTCACCCCGCCCAAATTCCTCTCTTGCTTTTTTTATGTCTTGGGCGAGTTGATGATTCCTTCTTCCTTCTATTAGACGGTTTTTCATTTCCTTGAAGTAGTTCCTATTAAATTTGCTTGAATGCTTTTTAATTCCGACATATAATCATTTGAAGATCTTTAATGGTGCAATTGGTTGCCCATTGATAGAAATTGTCTCACCAGAGGAGGTGATAGAATATGAACAGTAATAAAATGTGGGAAACCAATTCGCTTAATTGGATTCACAAGGTGCGTGAAGAGATTGATGAAGAAATTAAAAGTAAAGGGATTACACCAACGCAGTGGATTAAAACCAGAGGAAAAATTGACGTGGAATCCCTCTGCCATAAATTAGGATTAAAAGATTTTACAATTGTCAAAGACAAAGGCAGAATGTTCCTTAATGAATAGAAAGGAATATAGGGGATTTAGAAAGATGGTTGCAAGAGTTTTAGGTAAATAGGCTTGTAATTAAAATGTTACACATCTTCATTTTTCAATAAAATCTTAAAACCAGCTTGTTCGAAATGATGATCTGTAGAAAAAGCTTCAGTAATATCCCATTCATTCATTACAATAAAACTTGTACAATCAGTGAGTCCCCATTCTTTATCTTTGCAGCTAGAATATAGTGTCCAGGCTTTTTCAAATATTTCATTGTCTATTTTTGTAATTTCAATATCCTCATATTCTCTTATGTATTCAATAAGTTTAATGCCTGCTTTTCTGAAATTAAGACGGCTTAAGCAATTACCAATCTCTGCAATTACATAATCTGTAACCAAGAACCTCGTATTTTGTTTCATCAAATTGTCTCGTATAAATTTAGCTTTTTCATGAAAATTATCAGACTTATTAACCAAAGCTAACCAAGCTGAAGTATCTACAAATATAAGCTTCATTTTTTTTGAGTTCCATAAATATAATGATCATGCTGAACAGCCAGATCATCAATACCGGTTTCAATAGCAATGTTATCAATTGCCAACATGGCTTTCCCCTTCCTTTGCGTTTTTGCTGCTAAAAGGAACTCTTTTTTAAAAAAACGAACTAATTTTAATATTTTCTTCTGCATTTCATTAGGGAGTTCTTCTATTTCTTTTTTCAGTTCAGATTGGATTGCCATGAAAAACCTCCTTTAAAACAAATATTTCCTTTATTGAATGATCCTGCAACAGAAATGCTAGCCAAAGATATTTAAAAATTTTCCCCCTTAGTTTTTTGGGTATGGTTATTTGACCTTTTGAAGGTATTTTTGCTTTTAGTACCTTCATTTTCCTAACGTTAAAGTGAGAATTTACTTTTTTAAATACTATCAAACTTTACAGTTTAAGTCAACAATTCTGTGCTGCAGGTTCCCTTCTGATTCTAAACTGCTTACCATTCTGTGAAATTCTGTGGTTGTGATTTCTTTGCGTAAATCTGGACCCTACATCAATTTCATCATATTCTGGTATGACAACTGCTCGCTTAGCTCCAGGATATATTAGGACATGATGTGATCCTTTCTTCCTCTTATAGCTACATCCATATTGTTTGAATATCTTCAGTTGAGTTTTTCAGTTAGTAGGCTACTCTATACTGAATTTGAAACCCGCAACACGCAACATTCACTAATTCAACCAACTAACCAACCCATTCCACCATTCCACTCTTCCATCTCCGCACTATTCCATGCTTCTTTTGTCCTTTGAGCTTTGGTCTTTGTCATTTGTAATTTGTAGTCTAGACTGCCCCATCATCCTGTTTTTATCAGCTTTTCTTCAAGAATCAAATTCTCAGTAGAAATATTGAAAACGTCAGTCAAAGGATATCTTTTCGTGGCGTCTAAAACTTCTAATCCAATTAGCTTCCCATTTTCATCCAGATCAAGATTCAACCCTTCGACTATTTCTACTGTTCGAGATACATGCTTTTCTTGCAAACGAATATAGAGGGCATCTACTTCGTTGTCATATTCTATTTTCATTCCCTATTTTCCTCTGTGTTACAATTCGTTATTGAACTAACCATATTAATATTAATGCACATTAAAAGTATTCTAATTCAGGAATGACCTTTTTGATGTTGTCGAAATCTTTATCATTGTGTAACAACTTAAGATTGTGTTCTCTCACAATTTGAACAATAAGACAATCTGTCGAACTTCTGACTGTTATCCCTTTCTTGCGACAAAGGAAATAAATACGTGCTGCTTCTTCATAGGATTGTTTTTCATCCATTGCCAAATAAAAAGTAAACGTATTAAGGTATTTCTTAAGGATGTCAAAGTCTTTCTGGCTTTCGGTTCCTTGAAGTAGTTCTTGATAGATTTGGGAGGTAATTCCAAAGGGAATGTTAAGCTCGATGATTGTATTAAGCTTGTCGGTTGCAGAATTATTTTTGCCTTTCAAATAATCTATTAACACAGATGTATCAACTAAAATCATGAATTCCTGCCCTGTCGCAATTTTTTATAATTGTATCCATCACTAAAGTTTATTTTCCCTTTAAGTTCCCGTATATCGAGACGGCTACGGTTCCTAACAAATTCTTTAAGTGCAATGGT
This sequence comes from Candidatus Hodarchaeota archaeon, assembly GCA_016840305.1. The sequence continues at coordinate 545 of JAEOSP010000135.1, read as the reverse complement.
AATAAGCTCTTTTTTTGTTCGTAACCCTGATACCTTTAAAGCTCTTTCTATAAGTTTATCATCTAAAACTATGTTTGTGCGCATATCTATACACCTCCTTATACACATAACGATATCATAAAAGCTTTGTTTTTACAAACATTCCTTTGTCCTTTTGATTTTCTCATTGGTCATTTTGATCCTTTGCCTTTGTCACTAACAGATTTCCCCATTATTCCAAACTTCCTTTGTCTTTTGAATTTTGACATTTGACATTTTCATCTATTTGTCCTTCATTTGACCTTTGAATTTTGACATTTGAAATTTTCTATATTAGATCTTTCTACTAAAAAACCGTTCTATTTGTTCACACACATACTCGATTTCATCTTTTCTCATCTCCGGATAAACAGGTAGGGAAAGAACCTTTTGAGATGCAATTTCAGCGTTAGTTAATTCACTATTATTATGGCTCAAGTAATTGAAACATTCCTGTTGGTGTAAAGGCAGTGGATAATAAATTGCCGTAGCAACCCCTTTTTCTTTTAAAAACTGTTGAAGATCAT
>JAEOSP010000013.1 GCA_016840305.1 Candidatus Hodarchaeota archaeon | reverse complement strand
GATATTGAGGATCCAGCTCTCAAACCAAAAAGAAAACGTCCAACAGGTACCTAAGTGATCAGCTTTTGATGGTTGATCACTTCTTTTTTTCATACATCACCAAAAAGAATATTTCGTGATATTCGGATAGATTCTTTTCTTGTTCTCATACGAGAAAAACCCCCTTCTATCCAGTTCTTTGCTTCGGTATCTCTCCCCAATTTCCTATAAATTGAACCGATTGTCAAATATAGGATGGAATCATCTTTTAATTGATTAGCTCTCATATAAAATTCAACTGCTTTTTCATATTCAAGATTCTGTTCGGATCTGAGAGCTTTCCAATAGAATAGATTCCCTATTCTCACAAGGATAGATATATCAACAATTTCTCTAACGGTATCTTTCTCCTCACCGTCAAGTCGACTCAATATTTTCTCATATCGGGATATTTGTGGAATGATCTTGATAAAATCCTCTGGTTTGATCGAGGGACGCATATAGAATGATCCTTCCAAAATCGGTGTGTCAGTAAATATCATTGATTCATCTAATAACGCAGCCAATGAAGTTTGAATTTGTGTGACATCTCGGATTATACTCGATAGCGCTTGATGTCGATCATGATCTATTTGTATTTGTGCTAAGTTTGAAGCTGATTGTTTAATAGCTTTAGGGGCACTAGATCCTTCTTGAGCTGAAATAGTACTTTCTATTGTAGTATAAATGTGTTTGATAACTTCTTGCGTTATCTGTTCCTCTTGAGTAAGAGGTTTTAGAGCTTGAATAATGATTTGTTCAATTAAATCATAATTTGCAAGTACTCTGCTCTTCGATTCCCGTAAGAATAGAAAAAAAAGTGTAAAGTACCTACCAAACTCTTGTATTCGTGGATCAGAAGAATCGCGTGTAGCAACAGTAAATGGAAAAGCAATGGCAAGTTCTTTCCTCCCAGGAACAGGAAAAGATCCGTGAAGTTGATTTATTTGATCTTGGCTTTCTCCAAGTCCAAGGGCAGTCATAAGACTAATACTAAGTTTCATCGAGCTAGTTGCATCTAGTTTGGAAAGATTATATTCAGTGTGAGGTCCTGTGTCAGCCATAACAGATAAAAGTACACCTTCGAACAACATATGACAGTCACCGTTTAAATTCGCTCACACCTTCAAACATGATCGTAAAGTTTTCAATCCACAAATTAATAGTAATTTATATCTTTTAAGTGTTGAAACCACTGTTAATGGAATCATCAATTATTAAAGTTGACTAATTTCTTCTGTATTTTATTTAATTAGAATTTTCATTATTTAATTTTAAAGCTTTGGGAAATAAGTTACCTCGTTCTGAAGATAACATTTAAATCCATCTGGATCCTGTTAATTCGAGTTTACTGAGTAATTTTTTTCCTCATTTGCTTTGATGGTGGACTCGGTAAATCTCGATCAGCTTTTTCCAATCTTTTTCTGGAATAAGCCATTAAAGAACTGTTAAACAATTCTTGATTAGTTGATATTCTTTGATAACTTCCTAATGTTGGACTATGTAGTGATTTAATATTAATTTGATAATTATTCAGTAGATTCCAAGAATTACGAACTGCTAATAGATCGTATAAATAATACGCTGCATCCATCAGCTCGATTATGCGTTTTTTCGTTTTTAAATTAAGTTTCAATATATTTGGACGATTTAGTATTTCAAGTAGTGACTGTAAAAGTTCCACTAATTCAGTCAGATCTTCTTCAGAAGGATCTGTTTTTTCAAAATATGAGATAACCAAATTTATTTCAGTTGTAAGACGGTCAAGTTGGTAAATCAGAAGCTGTGTGTTCCGTATAAACTTTCTTTTATCCAATTTTTTAATTAACATACGAATTGATCGCATAGAAGAAGTAGGTTTAGAAGATTTCAATCCTATTCGTCTTAAAAATCGTGCTAATCTACCACTAACTTGTAATTGGTTGTTCATCTCTCTTGTGGTATTCATTCCTTTCTTGTAATGCCTATCCATAATTTCCAGCACAAAATCGGGATCAATATCAGCCGCGTGACCTAATTCAGTCAGAAGAAAATAAGATTCTAAAAGGCGCGTTGGATTATCTATATCATTCAAGTTCTTTTTAAGAAATGAAGCGAGTAATATTCGATCACTTTCTGAAAGGTTATCTAGTTTTCCTAAACGGTGAATTAGAAAGGTAAAAGCAATAATTGATTTTTCGACAACAGAGGATTCAAGGCCTTCTTCTATTAATCGGAACACAAATTCAGAGATAATATTATTTAATTGTTCATTTGGACCTACCATTAACGCAGATATGTCCATAAGAGTGCTCAAACTATTAATCTCGTCAGGGGAGGAAGTAAACTTATTAACTATTCGTTTCATTTCCTTTTCCCCCTCTACTGTTAATCTTTCAATAAATTTATAATTACTCAAGCTAGAAACAGTGTTCTCGGGTATTCGTTTCTCATTAATTAGTTCAGTCAATACATGATCAGATCTTTGTTTACCTAGTAAACTTCCTTCAAGTAAACCTTGTAGTAATTCTTCAGGGACTTCATCTTCTGCTTCTTTCGAGATACTATAGGATAAAGGTATGGATATCTTCTCTAACAATGATTCTACTCTTTCAAGCTTGATGAGTATTTGTTGATGTTCATTACTTAAAGTCTGGATAGAATTAGTAATAAGTTGATCTAGATCACGAGAGGAAGAATATGCACCCAATTCCTCATGAATGGCATCATGCACTTCTTTTAGATGATGTGGAGTTAGCTTATCCTTTAAAAATTCCTTTCCAAATTTTTTCTCCAGTTTAGAATCAATTCTCTCAACTAAAAATGATTGGGCTAGCTTACGTCTACCCATGTTAGCAGTATATTCGGCAACAACAGTTTTTATTAGTGAAGCGACAGTTAAACCAGCAAATGCTATAATCGGTGCAACCACATCTATTCACTAATATATTATTAATTCCAAGTGTTTTTTAATATACCTCAACAGGAGATGTTCAAGGACGATCTGAAGATTACTTTTTGTGGTTTTTTGATCTCATACAACTAAAACGCAAACCTACGGCACTGTATCAATATTAGACATATCAGAGGTATCAATGTTGAGAAAGTATTCTATTTTTGACTTATGGCTTCGTGTCCTACTATTCTTTTCTATTTGTGTAGTTTTAATATTTAGTTTCCAAGTTTTTGTTATTCCTTTGCTACGAACTCTTTTCAATGAAGGTAACCCACTTCCAAACACCTTAGAGATTAATATCCAGCGAACTGTAAACGGGATAGTAGGGGTGGGATTGGTATATGCTTTCTTGAGCTTCGATCGCCAAAGTATGAAGGAAAGTGGATTTCAATGGATTGGTTCTAATGCAAAAGAGTGGATTTTATATAGTATACCAATTACATTGGCTGGTTTAATACCAACCGTCATAATTGAAGCTATTTTTCGTATTGTTTTATTTCACGGAGTCTTGGACCTCGTTGGAATACTTTTAACTTTGGGAGTCACCATTTTTGCAATTGGCTTAGGTGAGGAAATCCTATTTAGAGGTTATCTACAGAGAATATTGCAGACGAGGTATAGTTTCGAGATTTCAGCGGTTATATCAGCTCTCTTGTTTGGATTACTACACTTTTTACTTATAGCCCCAGGTAAAAACATTCTTTACATGATAGCTATCTTATTTAGCGCGTTTGTAATCGGTTTAACACTTTCTTACACCTTCAAACAAACTAATTACAATCTGATCTTTCCTGTAGCAATCCATGGTTTTTGGGATTTTTTCCTTTTCATCTTTCTTGCTGAATTCATTTATGATACTTGGTTACAAGTGATACTCGAAATCTCTGCATCCACCATAGGCGCGATAATCATTTTTCTGTGTGTGAAAAATTATTCAGAAAATTATCAGCGTCTTCCAACTGAAACCTAGTGGAGAACTTAGATGAAAGGACAATTCCATATCTCTCTCATTCAAATGGATATCCAGCTAGGAGAAAAACAAACCAACTTGAGTAAAATTGAGTCGTTGATAGCAAAAAGTACAAAAACTGTTCCAAGATCTCATACACACATCATTTGTCTTCCAGAGCTCTGTACGACTGGATTTGATTTGAAAAATTATGAAACCCTCTCAGAAAGGATACCAGAAGGATTAACTACTGAATTTTTTAAAACAATAGCTCAAAAACATAAAATTCATGTTATTGCAAGTTATATGGAAGAATCAATGGGATCTTACTATAACTGTGCTGTAATTATCAACGACCGAGGTAAATTACTTTCAAAATACAGGAAGGTTCATCTTTTTCCCTTAAAACCGATGGAGGAATCAGAGTATTTTCTAAGTGGGGATAATACAGATATTAAATCTGTTGTCAATATCAATGGTTTACGAGTTGGAATTTTGATTTGTTTTGATCTACGTTATCCAGAGATAAGTCGTCGATTAGCTTTGGAAGGTGTGGATTGTATCATTTATTTGGCAGAATTTCCTAAACCTAGAGATGATGTATGGACCACTTTGCTTAGAGCTAGAGCGATGGAAAATCAAATTTTTGTAATTGGTGTCAATCGTGTAGGAGATGAATCTGAAATTTCATACTTCGGAAAATCTATAGTTGTTGATCCTAATGGGAAAACAATTAGAAGTGGTTCAAGCAAAGAGGAGATAATTATGGCTACCATTAACTCTAGACTACTAGATTCGGCAAAAAAGTTCATTCCAACCTTATCCCTTAGGCATCCAGATCAATATTAATTATTCTTTCTAGATTACCGTTGTAGTTCCGATATTTGGGATGTTTATTGATTTATTTTTTAGAGTTTTTCTTTTTCCCTCTTTCTCTAATGTTAGCGGATCTTTTGTCAATTCTCCCAAATGTACAAGATAGGTTGATCCTTTAAAGCTTGAAATTTCCTTTTTTAGATTATCACTTGACGTATGACCACTGAAACGAGTATAAATGACATTCTGCTTATATTCAGGTTCAAGTTTGTGCAATAATCGGTAACCTAGTGTATTGGGAGCAAGGTACCCACACAACACAATAGTTGTATTTGGATCTGTTTTTGTTTGTTCAACAAGTTCCCTTGCATATCCACCATTCAACATACCTCCTCCAGTGATTATTATTTCATCATCAAAAGGTTGTACAAGATTAGTACTTAAATGACCTTTAGTTTTAATTCCTGAAAGCTGAGCTACCTTGGTTGCCATTCCTAGAAGTGAAACTTTACGATTCTTCGTTATTCCAGCTCTATCAAGTTTTAATAAAATCTCCTGGGCTCTTCCCACGCTAAAAGCAGGAATAATTACTCTCTTCGATTCATTGACTGAATTAAAAAGAAGTATGTCTCTTTCTTTGCTATCAAAACCTGGTTGTCCGTAATACGTCGCATCTACAATTGATAAGTTGGAATCCATTGGTAATTTGGGAGTTTGATTCCGAAACAGTTCAGATGGGTCAAAATTTATATCCCCTGTAAATAGAACTTTTTTCCCCTCACTTTCCAACTGATAAGCATAAGATCCTTGAATATGATGCGCATTATATGGATTAATTACTACATCAGGTGTAATTTGATATTCTTCACCAGATTTTATTGTAATATACCGATCAAGCATCTGAAAAAGGTAGGATTCTTGGGAAAGTGCCTTGAAGCGAAAATCATTTCTACAAGTTACTTTTGAGAAATTTTGATTCATTAGTTTGATGCTATCAGAAAGCAAGATACTTGTCAATTTTTTCGTCATAGAACTTCCAAAGACATATCCTGAATACCCCTGGCTAAATAGATAGGGGATAGCCCCTGTATGATCTAAATGGGCATGAGTTACAAAAATGGCGTCAAGTGAATGTAATGCTTCATTCCAGAAAGGAATTTGATAATTTGCAACTGATAATCCATAATCGAAGAGGATGGTTGATTGGGGTGTGCAAACTAATATTCCCATCGTACCAATACTGGCTCCTCCTAAAAAAGTGACCTTTATTTCTTTGTTTTGCGTGCGAATTGGATATGCTAATCTTTCAAGAAAGGGTTGTAATAATTCAGAAGGAATATTTTGAGGTAGTTCCGCTGTTCTGACTATTTCAGGAGTAATACCTTGGGAATAGGGTTTAACGAATGTATCGTAAACTAAAGGAATAGATGATATTTTCTGTGTCTGCCGTTCTGTTTCAAGTCTTTGAAAAAACTCTTCATTTGAGTCATACTTTTGTGAAGGCCACTTCTCTATAAATTGAGAAATTTTCTTATCAGTAATGTTATTTAAAGTGGAATGATCAAGCCATTGCTTCAAAACTGGAATGGACTTATCATAATTCAGCTTTTCAGTGATTTCATCTATATATTCTGGATAATGCTGATATGTGCCGATTGGCAACTCCTGTAATTTCTCGACTTCGGAACTTAATCTTGGGAAACTTAACAGTAATTTTTCACTGAGATGATCGAAACCAGATGGGGGTAAACCCATATATCTGATTAGTGAACCTAATTTCGCAATAATATCCTCATTTGAAGTTGTTATATTAGCAAGCAATCTTATAATTGTCTCATTTATCTCATCCACTACCAGATTATACTTAATGGTATGAGTTAACAGAAATCGAGAAACGCTTCGAAAATCTTCTAGATTTAATGGCCCCATATACACTCCCATTTCAGTAAGTGTTAATATGAGTTCATTTTGATCATCCAATACATCTGTATGCGAATAATCTCCTTTAAATAAGGCTTCAATCCCATCCCAAAGCTCAAATTCCTTTAAAAGGATATTTTTACCAAAATCTTTAGTTTCATAGAATTTCCAGAATAATTGGCACCTTTCAACGTCAGATAATTCTTGAATTTTATTTTTGATCTCCTGACTACTCAATGCGTCCTTTTTTTTCATTAAAAGTTTATGTAGACTTATTACTTTTGTTGAAGGAAATTCCATTTCTTTCTCCTACGTTAACGATTTATAATATTGGGGTTATTGAATAATCAATGTAACCCTTTGCTAAAATTGGTTCTATACCAAAAAATTCTGTAGCAGGTATAATGCCTTCTAAAACCAAAGCTCGATTAATCAAATCGATTTTCCAATGAGACTGAGCTGCTGTTGTTCCACCACGATATTCTTGATTTTCTTTCAACCATCCTACAACGATATCCCCCTCTAAATGGGATTTAGATACAATTATTGGGATAAATTGATTTAATGCTGGTATACCGTATAAATTTTCAAGAACATCAAGTCCAATGTTTATTAAGACAGTTTCCTCGTTTTCATTCCTCAGTTTTTCAGTTATTTCATCAATTTTACTTAGTAATTCATCAATAGTCTCAGGAAGCGCAATACGATGTGGTTTTTCTTTGGGAACATATCGTTCAAAGTTGATTGACCTCTTAATCCAGTTTTTGCTTCCAGTAAAGACATTAAAATATGATTTTTTAGTATCAAATGTTATTCCCTCTCGTAAAATACTTATTACTGCACGACCATTTAGGAGATGATTCGTTATAAGTGGAAATAAGAAGATGTCTAGCCCATCACCAACAATGGTTGAAACCTCAAAGAGATTATAGGATCCCTTCTTAAAACCTCCATCTAGAAGATTGTCAAAATCCATTGAGCCAGTTGATATATGAGTATCGTTAGGATCAGCAATTAACCTAGATTTTAGGATTATAGCTGGAAATCTATATTTGTATGGCGTAAAAGTCTTAATTCGTCCTTCAGCCAAGGTCATAAGATATGTTTCGTTTAATATCTGCCTCCCACGCATCTTAAAAAAGGATATTTCACGAATTCTGCGTGCAACTCCATGAGGAGAGACGGTAATTCTTCTGCTTAAGACCGATATGCCATCCACCATCCAATCCAAGGTGGAATCCTTGACCCCTTCAACAACAAATATTATTTTATCGTTTTTACCTTGTAATCGTTGAACTATAGCTGATTCCCAATGTTGTACCTGTGTTTCTGATAGATTCCGTGTGACCGCATTCCAGCTATCTAAGACAAAAACCCGAGTTGATTGTTCTGATCCAAGTGAAAATACTTGTTGCACAAATTCAGGAATAGTCTCATAATCAATAGTTTGAATCGATTTATTATTGGATATTTTACCAGATAGAGTAGCATCAATAAAAAAGGGAAATTCACGATTTTGGTTAATCATTTCATCTAACCAATTGAAATCATCCATTATAGCTTCAGGATCAATTCTGGTGCTTATAAAAAAGGCATTAGGCATTTGAGCTGCTATTTCCAAAGCCAAACTTGATTTTCCTGTTCCAGGAAGTCCCTTGATTAGTAAAGAATAACTTTTATCAGTATTTATAAAACTAGAAAATTCTTCTGGTAATACATTTCGAAAAGAACCCACTGGAAAAAACCTCGAATCAATCCTTTGAAAACGTGAATTTACGGTATTTGATTATACGTTTTATTCGTTTAAAAATACTTGGAGTTGATCAAAGTCGTGGAATAGTAGTACCTTTCCGAGTGTTGGTTCAAGTAAATTGTTTACAGGATCGAATATAATGAGTTGTCTCTTTGAAACACGGGATAACTCTCGTTCTGCGGTTAACAAACCATTAAGCGATTTACTCACACCAAGAGTATAATTTTTCTTCCTAAATCTTTTCTTTGAGCTTAATTCTAACGAAATATAATTCTGATGTGATGAAATATCTTCGAGTTCAAAACCACAGAAACTAACCGTTGAACGGAGCTGTTTTACTATTTCTCTCATATCTATTCTTCCTCTCTATCTTAAATCAAAGATATGTATCGAATATCTATTGACTTATCCTTTAAAAACCTTCTAGTTATTTTAGTCTGAGTTTTTCTTATTCTGAAAAACCTCTTGCAGTTCATCCTTAGATAGGATTCCCTCTGGGGTTATGTAACCTGTGATTAGATTACTCGGTGTAACGTCAAATGCGGGATTCACAAAACGAGTATTTTGAGGGTAAATGGAAATTGTGACATTATTACTTTCTGTTTGTTGATATCCAGTCACTTCAGAAATTTCACGATGATTTCTTTCCTCAATACGTATATCTGCTCCAGTTTCGGTTTCCAAATCCAGTGTTGAAAATGGAAAAGCCGAATAGAAAGGAATGTTGTGGAATTTCGCCAGTACTGCAAGATTGTAGGTACCTATTTTGTTTGCAATATCCCCATTTCTTGCTACACGATCTGCTCCTAAAATAATTAAGTCGATCTTCCCCTGTGACATCAAATAACCACTTGCTGAATCACAGATTACTGTATGATCAACTCCATATTGTCCCAATTCCCATGAAGTTAACCGTCCTTGAATTCGGGGTCGAGTTTCATCTACATATGTATGAAATTTTCTACCATCAAACCAAGCCTGGATTATAGGAGCAATAGCACTACCATTATCTACGAGAGCCAAAGCTCCTGTATGACAATGTGTAAGAATATTCATACCATCCCTAATGAGGGTTTTTCCAACCTCACCAATTTTTCTACCTTGTTCCGCAACACTTGACGAAAATCCCTGTGCAATCCTAAGTATATCATCAGGAGCATTAACTAAATTCTTTTTTATTATTTCTAATCCATTTTTCAAATCAACTGCTGTTGGACGGGAAGCTAAGAGGTAATCATATGCTTTTTCAATATCAGAGTGGAATGTATCTTTGCCTGAAAATTCAATAACTGCTTGAGCTAAACCGTATGCCGCAGCGGCACCAATAGATGGAGCTCCTCTTATTTTCATGCTTTTAATGGCATCTGCAGTATCCTTATATGTTAAACATGTGTGAATATTGATTTGGAAGGGTAATTTTGTCTGATCGATCAATTGGATATTCTTTTGATCTGAATTCCACCAAATCGCTGGTAAATCGGTTACCTCTCCGTTTATTGTTAATTTCATCAATAACCGTCTCCTGATTACTTTCAAATATGAAAAAAATTCTTTGACGAACCTTTAATTATTTATGAGATAAATCATCTTCCGATTACATTTTTGTTAGATTTCGATGTTTTTGGGTTTATGATGATTTTTCTACTAGTAAAACTTTCTAGATTTGTCACACCAAAGGAACAAGAAATCTTAATTCGAGATTTGGATCCTCAGCTCAGGAATTATTCTAAAAAAGTCATAGTGAAAGATGATCCCTGGGGTACTCGATATCGTATATTGATCTCAATAGCTGATAAATCAACTTTGACTAAACGGCTAATCAATACGATATTGTCTAATCCTGGGGTAAATAATTTGATAATATTTCAACAAAATCTATTTGAAATTCGAACTGAAACTCTTTCCCAGTTAATGAATACAACATTAAAGTATATAAAAAGTAAAACAGATAGTAGTACTATTAATATTAGCTTTCACGCTTTAGGGCGTGTGCCTTTTCATAAAAAAGCTTTATTAGATCGTTTGAAGAAAAAAAAGATTATAAATGACCCAAAAGCTGATTTCAAACTATATATTGAAGTAAGACAACTACAGGGAAAGCTAGGAGATGAAAAAGGTATTCAACTTAGAATTGGGGAAAAAATTGTTGGTCAGACTTCTCAATCCTCTTCCCAAATTCTAATCCCAAAATTGGTACTTTTTTCCCCTCACACCATTCAGGAAGTTGCAGATTTTTTCCGATTAGCTTTAACGTTTAATACACAAATTATAATTACTAATGAGAACAATAAAGCGGAAGAAATAATTCAAAATGTTGAAAAAACTTATTTCAAGGGTATAAATAAGATTTCTTTTGAAATTACAAGTTCACTTGATAGCTTGATGGATAAAAAGTCCGATAGCAAGTTTTATGGATTTTCTCTTTGGGGAAAAACTCCAATCACAAACTTAATTACTGAAATCAGACGTGAAACAAACGATCATGAAGATATTTTATTTCTTTTTGGAAATGAAGAAACAGGATTACCTTTATGGATCCGAGAAAAGATTGATATCTTTCACATCGGGAAAAAAGCTTCAGAACCACTCCGTGCTTCACAAGCAGCAGCTTATGCCTTTGGAATGATGAGAATCTAAACTCTCTAGCAAAATCCAACTACTCGTTGTCTAACATTTTTGATACAGGCATCTCGTGAATAAAATGCTGACCTAGTTTTACCAAAACATCTGAAATATGTTTTTCCCAGAGTGCAGCCCGAATAATAAGATGAGTACCTAAGAAAAAATCAATTGGTAAACGAGAATAAATCTGAGAAATATCATATGTCTTTTTATAAGCGGTTAGGACTAGTGGAACCCAAGAACGTGTAATAGAAGAACTCAATCTCGGGATATCAATTCCAAATGAAATATTTTGTGCTACTTGCTCTTGAACAACATGACTTATAATGTACCCAATATCATCCATTCTATCCAATTTTGGTAACATTATTGAGTCAATCCAAGCGATACTGTTTGGAGATACCAAAATATTACTCATGTGACTATCACCATGAATAAATTCCACCCCACCCATGGATTGTTCTAGAACCTGGTACCAGTAGTCAATGTAACGTTCATCAATATATTGCCTTAATAGTTTAAAAACTGGGTTATACAACTGAATGCTTGTTTTCAACTGTTCTGATCCATGTAATCTTGCTAAGGCGTAACCAGCATATCCCCATCTATCATTTGGTTCTAGAGCATGTTGTAATAATGGTGTAAATCCGCTCAGGAATTCAAGAATTATTGCTTTTACTTCTGGAATTACTTCAATTACTTGGGGGGAAAAGACATGATCAGGATACCTTCTAATGCGTAACGGAAGGTCATGATTTTTTTTCCACTTTTCCCAATCTTTTTGTCTGATTGCAAGATGACGAGCTAAACGATCAGCATTGTTCACCTCTGCTTCGAGATCCTTAGCAAATTTCAAAACAATTCCTCCATCGACTTCACCTGCTAAGGAAGTAGATAACGCTGATTCGATAACATAAGTTTCCCCTCCTGCCCCATGGTAACATTTTATACTTTTTAATCTGGTATCTGAAATTCTTCCAATCTCTACACGAATATTTTTAATGATCTTATTACTCGATTGAAGAATAATTGCACGTACACGATCATGAATCTTTTGTTGCTTCTCAGGTGAAGAATCATTTGAGTTAATACGCGATACCTCCTAAGACAAATATTTTTGCAGAATTCTACCTCTTTCAACAAGAGCATGCATTCCATCTACAGCATCCTCAGCCGTGTTAAAGACAGGAATCCCGTACCCCTCAAATTCTGAATTAACTGTGGGATCAGGTAAATTGTAAACTAAAATTGGTTTTTGGGGAAATTCTTGCTTAAGCAAAGCAATTCGAGCAGGTGCATCTTTGGATACAACAGGTGCATCACTCCGGGGTACAATTATAATTCCTGAAACAGTCTTTTCTTTCAGAAATATTTTGGAAATCTCTGTAATTACCTCTGTTGTTGCTGATCCAGTCAAATCTACAAATGCTAGAGGAGCATTATCTTTATCTCGAGATATTGATGTCTGAACAGCATGCTTTTTTACGACCATTTCAGTCTCTTCCACAACAGTATCAGGAAGCTCCGCTAATTCTAATTTATAGCGATACATCCTGTATAACATTAGTGCAGCAGGACCGCCCGTGTTCGTTACCAAAGCAATTCTTCCATCTCCAAATGCAGGTGGCTGGTTATAAAGAGCTTTTATTGAATTAATAAATTGAGATGTACTATCACATTGAATTATACCAGATTGTCTTAATATTTCCTTGTATATACCCATTGTACTTGCTACCGCGCCCGTATGTCCCTTAGCAGCCATAGATACATTTTCTGTCATTGGTAGCTTAAGAACTACAATTGCTTTTTTTCTAGCAATTGTTTTTGAAACTCTAATAAAGTCACGTCCTGCCTTAACACTCTCAATATAAGCTCCTATAACACGAGTATCTGGATCCTGTCCGAAGTACTGAATAAAATCAGTTTCATTAAGGTCAGCGCCATTACCATAGGAAACAAATCGTTTTAAACCTATTTTATTCTGCTGTAGAGCAAGTAGCAAATCAATAGCTAACGAACCTGATTGAGAAATTAAAGAAACTTGACCTTTTTTAGGCAACTCGAAATTTGGAAATAGAGTATTCACCTTGCTGTGTGTGTCTACAATTCCAAGACAGTTGGGTCCAATTAACCTAGAATCACCTAACGCATGAACTAATTGCTCTTGGAGATCATGTCTTCCAACTTCAGAGAAACCAGCTGTAATACAGACGATTGCCGGAATTCCTCTCTTAGAAGCATCCGTAATTGCACGGATTGCTAATTTTGTTGGTAGAACAACCACAGCTAAATCTGGAACCTCTGGGAGATCAAAAACGCTGGGATAACACTTTATACCCATGATTTCAGATGCTTTAGGATTAATGGGATAAATTCTGTTATAAAAAGGTACAACAAAATGATTGAAAATTAAACGTCCGTATTTTTTTTCATCCGAAGAAGCACCTAGAACAGCAACTGATCGCGGTTCAAAAAAAAAATCAAGCATATTATTTTTCATCCATACTGATTACTAAATATGTTATCTAAGTACAAATTCTCTCGGTAAATTGACTTCTCTTGTCGATGCATTCACTTCTTTCATCTCAAATAAAGTTCTTGTTTTTTGAGGGAGCACAAGTTTGACAAAAATTAGTTATCCGACGATTCGCTTTTATTGCTGAAATTGGCTTTCCGCATCTTAAACATGGCTGACCATCACGTAAATGAATTTTGAATAATTCTTGGCGCCAAAATCGTTGGTTATTCAATTTATCATTAGAAAATAACCAATCAGTTATTTTCTTTGTTCCTTCAGTCAATACACCTCTGCATATGAGGTATAATTGCTTGATTTCAGTGGTTGTAAGTTGTGTCCGTTTCGTAAACGGATGAATTTTTGCTTCATACTGAATTTCGTCTGAATAAGCATTTCCAATTCCTGTTACAAACTCTTGATTTGTTAATACCCCTTTTATTTCTCCACGAAATTTTTTTATCCGATCAATAAACTTCTCTTCGGATATCAAAAGAATATCTGGACCATATGTATTTAATTTGGGAGGTTTAGGAAAGTTTTCATTAAGTTTACTCCTATATAACCATATAGAACCATGTAAACGCTTGTCATGATAAATTATTGTTCTTCCAGAGTTGAATGTAATAGATATAATTGTATTAGAAGGATTTTTATTCTTCGACCAAGCCAGATGCCCTGTTAATCCGTGATCTATGTATAATAGAAGGTTTTCTTATATTACCTTTTTTGAAATTAGATCTAAAAAATTTTAAGGCAGGTTTTTTTATTACGATTGTTGATTGGTTTCTTGATTTTTTCAACCCCTTTGGACTTCCCACTCTACCATTATATCCCTTAGATGAAATTAATCCGAATAATATCGCCCCTTTCATCGATATCTTTGTTATAGCATTCACTGTGATTCTTATATTTCAATTTAGCTACATTCGATTAAAATATTGGGTACAGGAGAAGGTAAGTGTAAAATGGATAGATGATATTTACCCAGATTGATTTTTCCATCTTTAACTATTAGGTTGACTGAGCAATTTTATTTTTTAATCTACTTATTTCTTTAAGGGACTTTTCACGAGTATTTTTATGGACTACGACAATAACAACATATTTATTAAATCGATCAACAAAAACCAAGTGATCCACACCCAAAGAAAACTGTAGTTGCTCAATTTCCTGGCCAATCTTAATACTGGATTCAATGAAATTCTTACACATTTGAGCAAGGGCATTAGCATGTGGATGGATTTTTGGTAGTGAAATCGTTGTGAAAACTTGATGGAAATTCGGTTTTTCAAGTAATATATAATCCGTAAACAGCGAATTTTCCATTGTATCAATGATTTTACTCAATCCAATAACATCTATCGCAATTAACTGATTATACTCCTTCTGTAAATAATTCTCGAACTTTTTGAAGTAATTATCCTCAAAAGAAATGTCACTGCTTAATACTGTCTTGAAAGTAGCTTCAAAACGCTTCAATGTTGTATTTGCGAAAATAAATTCCTTCAGATCGTCTTCGTGAGAGAAAAACAACCCATAAGTGTATTTTCCTTCCATTATATGAACGTAATATCTTCCTTGATTGATGGTTTTAATACCAGTATCGGTTTCAGTCTCTTTTACTGCATTAAGAACAGCACTCATCAAACCTGCCCGTAAATCTTCATCTACTCCTGAAAATCCTGGTACAAAAAAATGTGAGAAAAGTAATAAGCCATTCTTTGTAGTAATATTGACACCAATCACTGAAACTTGCCTCAAAAAGGTTTAGAATCGCCTCTCCATATTAAGAGATGATTAAACTACATATAAAGTGAAATCTAGCTTGATTATTAATAATTACTAGATAGAACCTTCAGTCTCGAAGTATTTTAATATATCAAAGCTCTAGATCGTGGATTATTAGTTTTTTGTGGAAGTAAATAATTATCAATAGCTGTTATTTTTGGGAATATCGAAGATGAAATTACTTATAATTGATCCCAGCATATCTGGTGCCGCTGGTGACATGTTAATAGCTGGCATATTAGATTTACTAAATGAAAATCAACGTAATCATTTTTCCAACGTGTTCATATCTCATTTATCTAAATTTGATCCAGAGTTTTCACTAAAATGGAATAAAGTGATTGTAAATGGATTTTCTGGAACACAACTATCCACAACTGCAAGCAGAAGGTTTAAACCTGATGAAATGAAGAAAATCCTTGATGATTTGAGTCAAACATTAATAAAATCTTCCACATTGAGACAAAAAACGAAATTGGCTCTTGATTATTTGGTGAAGGCTGAATTAAATATTCATGGTAAACCAGAAAATGATACCCAATTTCACTTTCATGAGTTAGCAACAATCGATACAGTGCTAGATATAGCTGGTTTCTATTACTCCTTAGAAATGCTTCAAGGAGATCTTCCACAATTTTATATTCTACCGATTGCTGTTGGTGGAGGTTCTCGTACAATTGCTCATGGATTGGTTTCTATTCCTGCGCCTGTCACGACTGAAATCATTCAAAAGGGAAACTTACTTGTTCATGGGGGTCCCTTAAACGAAGAACTATTAACCCCTACTGGCGCGGCCATTTTAGCATCATTAGAAGCTATTCAGATACGAAATTTCCCAGAAATCATTATTAAAAACATAGGTAGATCCTTTGGGACGTACGAACCAAAAGCAGGTGATCAAGCATTTCTGAGAATCATATTGGGTAACACCTCTGAACAACTCAAAACAGAAGAAATAGTAATTTTAGAAACAAATGTTGATGATGTCGATGGGGAAACTATCGGGTATCTATTTGATATCTTGTTTGCAGAGGAATTAGTTCTAGATTTCATAGTAATCAACACCATAATGAAGAAGAACAGACCAGGGTATCTACTCCAAGCAATTGTTGAACCGTCTAAGGCGAAAAAAGTAACTTACATCCTCATGCGAGAGCTGGGAACCTTGGGAGTTCGTATGCGTCCAAGTTCACGTCATATAATTCCACGTACCCTTACAACACATGAAATAAGTGACAATGAGGAAAGAGATGCAATAAGATTGAAAAAAGGATATATTGGAGAAGAATTAGTGTCTGAAAAATTTGAATATGAGGACTTAAAGAAAATTGCTAGAGAAGAGAACAAACCTCTAAGGAAAGTCCGAAAAAGACTAGAGGATGATATTGAGAGGCGAAAAAATACCGATGCGTGATTTAGAAGAAATATTGGCACAATTGAAGAGTGGTCAAATTAGTATTGAAGAAGCAAAGAGTGCTATTAATCTTTTCGGACTAGATTTCATAGATAAAGAAGTAAGAATGGATATGGGCCGTTTAGTAAGAAAAGGAGTACCAGAAATTATTTTTACTGAAAATAAAAGTCCAAATATGGTATTAAAGATCGTCTCATCTTTGATGGGTTCCCACGAAGCAATACTTCTCTCACGCGTTCTAGATAAACATCTCTCTCTTCTAAAACCTTTTTTGGAATACAAATATGATTTTACTATATCAACAGACAATGAACCCTATACCGTAACAATAACACAAAAGGGGTACAAAACGGGTAAAACTTCATCACAGATCGGAATACTTACAGCTGGATCCTCTGACATACCTATTGCAGAAGAAGCAGCTGCAATTGCCAGATTAATGGGCGTGGAAGTTGTTTCTTTTTATG